>JANPCA010000236.1:0-2344 GCA_031430715.1 Hyphomicrobiales bacterium
GGGCGTCACCGTCAATCTCCTGACGGGCAGTGCCTCAGGGGGCCATGCGGATGGCGATACGCTCTTCAATTTCGAGAACATCGTGGGCACCGCTTTTGCCGATATCCTCACCGGCAATGGCGCGGCCAATGTCATGGTCGGCGGCAAGGGCACCGACACGCTGGCGGGAGGAGGAGGAGGCGATCTCCTGCTTGGCGCGCTGGGCATCGACACGCTGACCGGTGGTGGCGGCCTGGACACCTTCGTGCTGCGTGCCGCCACGGCCGACCGCGACATCATCACGGATTTCAGCGTGGCCGGCGACACGCTGGAGATCTCGGCGGCGGAGTTCGGCGGCGGGCTGGTGGCGGGTCCTCTCAACGCCTCCCGCTTCATCAGCAACGCCACGGGACTGGCGGGCGATGCGAACGACCGCTTCATCCTCAACACCGCGACGGGCGACCTGATCTACGACAGCAATGGCTCAAGCGCCGGCGAGGCCCGGGTGATCACCACCTTCTCAGGGGCCATTCCGGTTCTGACGGCGGATGATTTCCGGATCGTCTAGGGTCTCGGTCTGTCTTGACTCAATGGTGAATTTGAAAGAAGCTTGAATTTCAGGGCTTTAGCAGGACCGCGGCACGAGAAGGCAGGGAGTCTGGTGACACCATGGCGACTTTTACGGTAGGCACGGCGGCGGACGAGACATATGATGGCGGCGATCTTGCCGCCGAAACGGCGGACGGTGGCGGACTGAGCCTGCGCGAGGCGCTGATGCTGGCCAACGCCGCGGGCGATGCCGACACCATCGCCTTCGATGCCAGCCTTGCCGGGCAGACGCTGGCGCTTACCAACGGCACCTTGGTGACGTTCGCTGACGTGCGCATCGATGGCGACGTCGACGGTGACCACAAGGCCGACATCACCCTGTCGGGAAATAATGCCACCAGCATTTTCAGAATGGTCGGCGGCAACAACCAACTCGCCAGCCTGACGCTCACCAATGGCAGAAGCACAACGGAAAGTGGCGCCGTCAACACGCTTTCCGGCACCACGCTGGTCATCGAGGACTGCACCATCCGGGACTGCGTCGGTCGCGCGGGCGGAGCCGTGAGCATCGGGTCTGATGTTACCATCGTCAACTCGACGCTTTCGGGCAATCACTCTACTGAGGGCGGCGGTGCTATCTTTGTGACCGCATACCATAGCGCGACGCTCATCAACGCGACACTGTATGGCAACTCGTCCTATGATTACGGCGGGGCGATTGCCACAGGCCGCAATATAGCGCTCACCATCATCTCCAGCACCATCACAGGCAACTACGCCGGAACGACCGGCGGCGGCATCGACACCTATACCAACAACACCGTCACCATCACCAACTCGGTGATCGGTGGGAATACGGGCGCCCAGGGCGACATCCACGAATCGGGCGCCACCACACTCATCGCCAGCAACAGCATCTTCGGCTCCAATGTCGCCGATGTGACGGGCGGCACGAATGGCAATCTTGAGAATGTCACCGACTTGGGACTTGGTGAGCTGCTTGACAATGGCGGAACCGTGCTGACCCTATCGGCCCTTGATGGCTCGGTGCTGATCGGAGCCGGCGGCAATGGCCTGCTGCCGCTCGATACGCTCGATATCGATCACGACGGCAATACCACGGAGATACTGCCCATCGACGCCCGCGGCGAGGACCGCGTCTTCGACACCACCGTCGATGTCGGCGCCGTCGAGCACATCATCGACGAAACCATCAATGGCACCGATGCCAACACCCACATTTTCGGCGGCGAGGGCACCGACGTGCTGTCGGGTCTCGGCGGCAGGGACCTGATCGCCGGCAGCGCCGGCAATGACACCATCTCGGGCGATAATGGCGCTGACCGCCTTATCGGCGGCAGCGGCGATGACCGGATGCGCGGCGGCCACGGCAATGATCGTATCACCGGCAATCTCGGCGCCGACTTCCTCAGAGGCGGCAACGGCCAAGACACCTTCACGTTCCTAAGCCTCGCCGACATTGGCCAGGTCATCGGCAGCCGCGACATCATCCTCGATTTCCAGCAGGGCTCCGACGTGATCGACCTCAGCGCCATCGACGGCGACGGGGCAGGGATCCTCGATGCCTTCCACTTCATCTTCGAGGGTGGCTTCAATAACGTGTCGGGCGAGTTGCGCCAGCGCAGCGTGGGCGATACCGTGCTTGTCGAGGGCGATGCCGACGGCGACGGAAACGCCGAATTCTCAATCGCGCTGTGGAACGCGGCGGGGCTGGTGCTGACGGATACCGATTTCGTGCTGTGAGGCGTTCTATCCTCTGCTCGCCCGAAACTGCGCCGCTGCCCATGGCGCTGCT
>JANPCA010000237.1:0-3384 GCA_031430715.1 Hyphomicrobiales bacterium
GGGCGGCGGTGATGGTCAGTGCCACGTCGACGCCGATCTTGATCACCGCCTTTTCGGCCAGCGCCGGGCTGATGATCAGCATCGTCTCGATGAACGATTTTCCAATCAATTGCTGGGCCTGGCGGACCAGGAGACCCGCCGGATTCGAGGGTTCGGTGCCGCTGAAATAGGCTTCGATGGCGGCCAAGGCGGCCTCCGCCTCGGCCATCGACTGGAGTGCCACGACGCCCCGGGGCGGCGCTGCTGGACCCGTATCGTCTCCCGGCGCCTGTTCTTCGGCGGCTGGTTCCGCCGCCGCCGGCGGCTCGCGCTCTTCGATGATGCCTTGCAGAAACTCGCGGATCGGCGTGACCGTCTTGAGCAGCTCGCCGAAATCCGGGGCACGCTCATAGCCGGCATTCTCGATGAAAGCCGTCCTGATCTGTTTCAGGTCCGCGTCAATGGCCGAAAGGCCTGCGCATTTCGCTTTGATCGTCTCGAAATTATCGCTGCGCAACAGCGCATCGCGGATAGCGGCTTCGTCGAGCACCGTCTCCTTGGCGCGGGGGCTTATGGCCTTGCTCGCCACCAATTGTGCCCGGAAGCTCACGGCCCCGAAGCGCTTGGTCACGTCAAGGGGCGCGAATTGCAGCGGGAAGATCACCGTGGCCCGGTCGGTCAGGAGCGACAGATGGCTTTCCCGGATCGACACGTCGCCATCTTCGGTGGCATGCGGATGGGCATCGGCCCAGCGCCCCGACAGGAGCCGCGACATGGCCGAGATGGCATCGCCAAAACCGATGAAGTCGCCGCCCAGAATGCACATCCGCGCCGCCGCCACCAGGATGCGCAGGTCATGGGTCTTCTTCAATAACCCAAGGAGAGGGGCCAGTTCATCCTTGAGATTGAATCCGGGCTTGAGATCGAGCGCCTTGTCGGGATTGATGAAGTCAAAATAGGAGGCCGGCAACTTGCCGGCCACCGATTCCAGGATCGCCTCGAATTCATTGTCGCCCTCAAGATCAGGGCCACACGGCTCGGCTCCGGCCAAGGGCGTATCGACGAGATCGAAATATCCCATGGCCGGTCGTATGCCTGAAACGCGTGCGGCGGGGGCCGCTACTCGAGGATCAGACGGGTTTCGACGCGGCGGTTCTCGGGATCGTAGGCATCCGTCGTGACCGGTGCTGCTTCGCCCATGCCGACCGGCTTCAGCTTGGAATAGTCGACGCCCAGGGCGGCCAGATAGGTGACGACCGATTCGGCGCGGCGCTGCGACAAGTCCATGTTATGGCCGTCGCTGCCCGAGGCATCGGTATGGCCTTCGATCATGAAGGACGCGACCGACAGGCTGGGGCTCTTCAGAGCCATGGCGAAGGCGTCGAGATTGGTCTTCGCATCCGCCGTCAGATCGGCCGAATCCTTGTCGAAGGTGAGGCGCAGATTGAAGCCGGCCGGCTTCTTGGCGGCACCGCCGCATTCCTCTTCGGTACCCACACAGATGCCGCGGGTGGCTTCCTGGTCGGCGAAGAATTTCACGATGTCTTCGGGCGAGAGCGCGGACTTCTCTGCGGCCATGGCGGCTCCCGCCGCAAACATCGCAAATGTGCTGGCTATCAAGATTTTTGTAATACGCATGACTGTTCCTCCTCCATGATGAGGTTGAGGTGGACTATGCGCCCGCTAGTCTGTAAAGTCAATCTGGGGCACCAACTGACGACCGCTCACCTGGTCGTGCGCGTTACAAAGAGGGTCTGATGGCGATAAAGCCTACCCAAGCTTCACGAATCGCTATTCTCAAAATTCCATCCATGCCTCAGGATGAACTCGTCCTGACCAGGCTTGAGGGCAGCGAAGGCCTGTCGGAACTCTTCGTGTTCCGCATCGACGCCTTGAGCTTGAAGCCCAATATCGACTTCAACTCCGCCATTGGCTTCAATTGCGCCGTCAGCATTGCCAGCTATGACGGCAACATCCGCCACATCAACGGCATGCTCACCGCCACGCAATGGACCGGCATGCAAGACGACATGTACAGCTACCGGCTGGTGGTCAGGCCGTGGCTGTGGATGCTGTCGCGCTCCGGCGGATGCCGCATGTTCAAGGACAAATCGATCCCCGACATCATCAAGGAAGTCTTCGATAGGCACGGCGCCATCGCCAAGTTCGGCTCGAAGCTGGAGGCCGGCGACCATCCGGTCCGCAAGTACTGCGTGCAATACCGCGAGTCCGATCTCAACTTCGTGTGCCGTCTCATGGAGGAGGAGGGCATCTATTACTATTTCAAGCATACGGCGGAGAAACACGAGCTGTTCATGACCGATAGCCTGGCCGGCCACCAGGCCAAGCCGGGCGGCGAGCCGCTTGCCTATAGGCCGGTGACCGGCCGCCAGCGGCGCAAGGAAGAGCAGGTCTTCAACTGGTTTCCCGAGCGCACCTTCAACACCGGCAAAGTCGTGCTCAAGGACTATGATTTCTTGAACCCTGGAAACAGTCTGCTATCCGAGAGGGTCCACGGCGGCGGCTACCAGAATGCCGAGATGGAGATGTTCGATTATCCCGGCCGCTACAAGGAAGGGCCTTTGGGGCCGATCCTCGCCAAGGTCCGGCTGGAAGCCGAGCAGGCAGCCGACAAGCATTGTCAGGCCAGCGGCGACGCCGTCAACCTGGTTCCAGGTTACCTGTGCAGTTTGAAGGAACACCCCGAGGCCAGCCAGAACACGCGCTATCTCATCCTCAGGGCCTCGCACACCTTCATCTCGGACACTTACCGCTCGACGGCGTCGCTCGATGCGGAGGAACTCTATACCGGACACTATGAATTCCTGCCTGCCGACATTTCCTTCCGCGCTCCGCTCATCACCCCGCGGCCCGTCGTCAATGGTCCGCAGACGGCGGTGGTGGTTGGCAGCGGCGACATCGACGTCGACAAGGACGGCTGCATCATGGTGAAATTTCACTGGGACCGCGAAGGCAAGGACTCGCGCCGGGTGCGCGTGGCGCAGGTCTGGTCGGGCAACAAATGGGGCGGCATCCATATTCCGCGCGTCGGCCAGGAAGTGATCGTGCAATTTCTCGAAGGCGACCCCGACCGCCCGATGGTCATCGGCACGGTCTATAACAACGACAACAAGACGCCATATGTTCTACCGAAGGACAAGACGATTTCCGGCGTCAAGTCGCGCTCCTCGCCCAGCGGCGGCTACAACGAATTCGTGTTCGAGGACAAATCGGGATCCGAACTGGTGCGCCTGCATGCCGAAAAGGACATGGGCGCCGTCATCGAGCATGATGAAAAGCGCGAAGTCAAAAACGACCAACAACTCACGGTCGGCAAAGACCAGAAGATCGACGTTGGCAACACCCTGAAGATCACGGCGGGCACGCTGATCGAGATCACCGTCG
>JANPCA010000238.1:0-8406 GCA_031430715.1 Hyphomicrobiales bacterium
TTGCTGGCGGGTGCCGTATTCATTCCGTCCGCCCTCGCCGAAACGGTGAACATCACCTTCCTGCTCACCAACGACATCTACAAAGTCGACAACACCGCCGAACGCGGCGGCTTCGCCAGGCTCAATGCGGTCGTCAAGGCCGAACGCGCCAAGGGCGGCCATGTCATCTATGCCCATGCCGGCGATCTGATCTCGCCATCCCTGCTGTCGGGCTTCGACCAAGGCGAGCACACCATCGCGCTCACCAACCTGGCGCCGCCCGATATCTTCACGCCGGGCAATCATGAATATGATTTCGGCGCGGAAGTCTTCATGAAGCGCATGAAGGAGGCGAAGTTCCCGCTCTTTGCCGCCAATCTGCGCAGCGCCGACGGCAAGCCGATCGAAGGTTTCAAGGACAGCACCATCCTCGATATCGGCGGCGTCAAGGTCGGCATCGTCGGCGCCACCGCCGAGGACAGCCCGGTCAAGTCAAGCCCCGGCGGTACACTGAAGTTCTTGTCCACCCTCGATACCGTGGTTGCCCAGGCCAAGGACTTGCGCAAGGCCGGTGCCGATATCGTGGTCGCCGTGGTCCACGCCAACCGCGAAACCGACCGCGCGCTCTTTGACAGCCGCGCCGTGGACATCATCCTCACCGGCGACGACCATGACCTCGCCCTGTTCTTCGATGGCCGCACTGTCATGGTGGAATCGAAGGAGGAGGCGGAATTCGTCACCGCCGTCGATGTGAAAATCGATGTCGACGAGAAGGACGGCAAGCGCGGCGTGAAATGGTATCCGAATTTCCGCTTGATCGACACGGCCACCGTGACGCCAGACCCCGAGACCCAGGCCAAGGCCGATGACTACAACAAGCTCATCTCGAAGGAACTCGATGTCGCGGTGGGCACCACCAGCGAAGCTCTCGACAGCCGCAAGGCCAGCGTGCGCACCGCCGAGACGGCCATTGGCAACCTGATCGCCGATGCGACGCGCGAGGCGGTTGGCGCCGACATCGGCATCACCAATGGCGGCGGCATCCGCGGCAACAAGGAATATGCGGCGGGCACAGAGCTCACGCGCCGCGACATCCTCAGCGAACTGCCCTTCGGCAACAAGACGGTGAAGATCGAGGTGACGGGCGAAACCGTCTGGGCGGCGCTTGAGAACGGCGTCAGCGATGTCGAGAATTCGGCGGGCCGCTTCCCGCAAGTGTCGGGCTTAAGCTTCGAGGCCGATCTCAAGAAGCCCAAGGGCGAGCGCGTCAGCGCCGTCATGATCGGCGGCAAGCCCATCGACAAGGCCGCCATCTATACGCTTTCGACCAATGATTACATGTATGGCGGCGGCGATGGCTATACGGTGTTGAAATCGGGCAAGCAGCTCCTCGGCGTGCGCGATGCCAAGCTGATGGCCAATGACGTGATGGCTTACATCGCGGCGCGCAAGACCGTGTCGCCCAGGATCGAAGGCCGCATCAAGCTGAAGATGTAAAATGTGGAAGTCCGGCGCCGCGAAGCGCCGGACCCCAGAGGCCCAAGTACTGTAGGAGGACCGTTACTTGGGCAGCAGCACGGTGTCGATGACGTGAATGACGCCGTTCGACTGCTTGACGTCGGCGATGGTCACGGTGGCCGTCTGGCCGCTCTCGTCCATGATCATGATCTTGCCGTCCATGGCCATGACGGTCAGCATATTGCCGGCCACCGTCTTCACCATGTGCTTGCCGCCGTCATCCATGACCATCTTGGTGATGGCATCGCTCATCGCATTGGCGGCCACCACGTGATAGGTCAGCACCTTGACCAGCATATCCTT
Organism: Hyphomicrobiales bacterium; assembly: GCA_031430715.1. Lineage (GTDB taxonomy): Bacteria > Pseudomonadota > Alphaproteobacteria > Rhizobiales > Aestuariivirgaceae > Aestuariivirga. Next base: position 1,801 of record JANPCA010000238.1, read on the forward strand.
GCTCTCGGGCTTGAGCAGGCTGTCGACGGTGCCGGCGGGCAATTTGGCAAAAGCCTCGTTGGTGGGCGCGAAGACCGAGAAGGGCCCGGCCCCCGACAGCGTCTCGACCAGCCCCGCGGCCTTGACCGCGGCGACCAGCGTCGTGTGATCCTTCGAGTTGACGGCGTTCTCGACGATATTCTTGGACGGATACATCTCAGCTCCACCAACCATCACGGTGTCTTCGGCGAAAGCCGGCGCCGCAAGCGCCGAAAGCCCGAGAGCGAAAGCCGCGGCGGCGGAAAGAAGCGTGTTGCGAAGTATCATGTAGCGTTCTCCTGTTGTGAACCTTGATCCCTGATCGGGATACACGGAGTACGGCGGGTTTCACCGGAGGGTTGCGTGGATGGCCCAATATCGCGGGCAAACTAACGTGAAGACTTGTGAGTGAACCGATGCGGCATATCCGGCGTAGGTCCAGCCCCTTCACATGGTTGTTGGCGCGCGCTACATCTCCGTCATGACTCACCCCGCACCCTCGCGCCACCGCATCGCCCTCCTCCGTGCCGAATTGAAGGCACGCAAGCTCACCGGTTTTCTCGTCCCCCGCCAGGACGAGTTCCAGGGCGAATATGTCCCGGCCTATGCCGAGCGCTTGAAGTGGCTCACCGGCTTCGCCGGCTCCTGGGGCCTCGCCATCGTCACGCTGAAGAAGGCCGCCATCTTCGTCGATGGCCGCTACACCATTCAGGTGCGCCAGCAAGTCGACACCAGGCTCATCACCCCGCAGCACCTGGCCGACGAGCCGCCCACCGCCTGGATCGAAAAGACATTGAAGACGGGCGACAGGCTGGGCTTCGACCCGTGGCTCGTCACCGCCGATCAGGCCAAGCGCTTCGGCGAGGCCTGCGCCAGGGTGGGTGCCAAGTTCGTGGCGGTCGACAAGAATCCCATCGACGCCATCTGGACGGATCAGCCGGCGCGGCCCTCCGCCCCCTTCACCACGCATCCAACCCAATTCGCCGGGCGATCCGCTGTGGACAAGCTGAAGGACATCCGCAAGACGGCGGGGAAGTATGATGCGGTGGTGCTCACCCAACCCGATTCCGTTGCCTGGATTTTCAATCTGCGCGGCTTCGACGTGCCCTTCACGCCCGTCGTTCCGGCCTATGCCATTCTCCATGCCAAGGGCAAGGCGGAGATATTCGTAAAGCCGGAGAAAGTCAGCGAAGAGGTCAGGAGCCACCTGAAAAAGATCGCCATCATTCGCAAACCATCGGAGATCGAGGCTTCGTTGAAAGCGCTTGGGCGGGCGCGCGCCGCGGTGTTGATCGATCCCAACTGGACACCGGAGCGCATCCGCGCCGTGCTCGAAAAATCGCGCGCCACGCTTGGCCTGGGGACCGATCCTTGCGTGCTGCCAAAGGCGCGCAAGAACGCCATAGAACAGGAAGGAGCGCGGGGCGCCCAGCGCCGCGACGGGGTAGCCATGGCGCGCTTCCTGTGCTGGCTGGAGCCGGAAGCTCCCGAGGGCGGTGTGACCGAATTGGCGGCCGCCGCGAAATTGAAATCATTCCGTGCCGCCTCGGGCGAGTTGAAAGACCTGTCCTTCGAGTCGATCCCCGCATCGGGTCCCAACGCCGCCATCCCGCATTATCATGCGGCGGAAGAGTCGAACCGCAGGCTCGGACTGAACGAAATCTTCCTGATTGATTCGGGCGGACAATATGAGGACGGCACCACCGACATCACCCGCACCGTGATTATCGGTCAGCCTACGGAGGAAATGCGCGGCAATTTCACCCGCGTGCTGAAAGGCATGATCGCGCTCTCCCGCATCCGATTTCCGAAGGGCACCTGCGGCTCGCAGCTCGACGTGCTGGCCCGCGCCGCCCTGTGGATGGCGGGCCTCGATTTCGACCACGGCACCGGCCACGGCGTCGGCTCCTATCTCTCGGTGCATGAAGGCCCGGCCCGCATCAACAAGACCGACCGCACGGCGCTTGAACCCGGCATGATCTTGTCGAACGAGCCAGGCTACTATAAGCAGGGCCATTACGGCATCCGCATCGAGAACCTGCTGATGGTGCACGAGGCAAAAGACATCGAAGGCGGCGACCGCCAGATGCTGGGCTTCGAAACGCTCACCCTCTGTCCCATCGACCGCCGCCTGATCGACCTGAGCCTGATACAAACATGTGAATTGCAATGGCTCGACGCCTATCATGCGCGGGTGCTGAAAGAAGTCGGCGACTTGCTTGAGGGTGATGAATTGGAATGGCTGAAGAGGGCCTGCGCGCCGGTTTGCGGTTAAGACCCCTGATACCAATCGCCATTGGTCTTGACCAGTCCCAACGCCAGTTCGTCATCCCGGCGCAAGCCGGGACCCATGGTTCAACATGCTGAAATGGCGAGGATTTGCCCGGCGGCGCAATGGATCCCGGCCTTCGCCGGGATGACGGATGTGGGGGAGCATGCGAGTCGCTTTATCTGACTTGCGGTATCACACCCCCACCCTCTGAAACCACCCCTCTTCATCAATCACCTCGACGCCATATTTCTCGGCATCCTTGAGCTTGGAGCCGGCACCGGGACCGGCCACCAGCAAGTCCGTCTTCTTCGACACGGAACCCGCCACCTTGGCGCCGAGCCGCTCGGCCATGGCCTTGGCTTCTTCCCGAGTCATGCGTTCGAGGGCACCCGAAAAAACGATAGTTTTTCCTACCATTAACGAGATACTAGATGGCGACGAAAGCTCTTCATCATTCATCTCGCTCGCCAAACGGCTCGGACTGTTCCTGCCAGAATTCGCGTCGCTAACGAAGTCGACAAGTTGCTGATAACGCCGCAACTCCTCGTCGTCCGCTTGCCCATCTGCATGCATAATTTCAGGGATAACATCCAGTATGAATTGCGCATGAATTGTCTCACTGCCGATCAGTTGTGCCAATGCATCTGCGAACTCGTCAGTTGAAGGAAACATCGTCCGCATGAGAGCGTCTATCGGCTGACGATTGATCTGGCCTTTTATGGAACAGCGTTTCCTCTGCCATTCGAGATAGTTCCACAACACTTCGCGTTCCTTCGGATGAAGTTCACCATCAGAATTCGCGAAGTAAAGCAACACTATGAGCCCGTTCGCGCTTTCAGATAACACGCTGTCGGTCGCATCACGATGAGGGCGCGCACCGGTCGGCCGCGCGAGGTTCATAAGGGGCATCAAGTAATGCTGCGCATCGCTTACGACCTCACCCGTGCGCACATCAACTATCTCTACTATCCGGTCAATGCGGAACGAGCGCATTGCATTCCGGAATTCGCACCAACCAAAAACGTAATACACTTCGCCTCGAACTTGGACGGATTTCACCTGCACAACACGTCGAGTATGGTTTCCAGAACTATCTTCGTAAACCAGCGCAAGGCGTACGCCAGGGAGTGAAGCTCCATCTACCGCGCTCGCAAGTGCGACCTCCATTTCGCTGCTGTCGATGGCGCCCCCGCCGACATCGAAGCCAGGAGGATTTCGAGTTGGTCGGTTACCAAACATGTTTCTAATGCTGGAAAGCACGATAGTCCCCCCTTCAAAAACCCTCTTGTCGAAACTCCCGCGCGGGCAATATAACTGAAGCCGAATAGCAACTCAATGGCTACCTGTCAGATCAATCCATTCGGCTTCCGACAATGTCTTGATACCGAGAGCCTTTGCGTCCTTGAGCTTGGATCCCGCTTCAACTCCAGCGACGAGAAAATCTGTGTTTTTTGATACCGAACCTGCGACCTTCGCTCCAAGTCTCTCAGCCACAGCTTTCGCCTCGTGACGGGTCATCTGTTCAAGGGTACCCGTGAAGGCAACTGTTTTGCCGGTTATTAAAGAGTTTGACTCCAATTCATGTATCTGTTCAGGTTTTACTTCGAGAAGTAGTGTCAAGACAATCTCTCGATTGTGACCCTCCTCGTAAAAATCTAGCAAAGAATCCGTTACGACTAATCCGATGTCTTTGATCTCTGAAAGCTGCCGATACGCGTCCTTGGGAGCCTGCAAAGCAGCTTGCGAAACATGCTTAACAATGCTCTCCGGGCTTCCATACTCCTTAATTAAATTGTCAACTGTTGTGTTTGCCAAACGCAAACTCTTTAATGCGTCAGACGGGCGCGCATTTATTGAGTCGGAAAATTCCTCGAGTTTGGCCGCATCCAACAATCGAGCGCAGGTGATCGGACCGACACCTTCAACGGAAGATAATCGCTTCCACTCCGATCCTGGTCTACCTTGCGCTGCTTCATCCAATATTCGGAGAAGGCCTTCTATGGTCCCAGAGAATTTAGCTAACGCCTTACCTGTGGCCTCTCCGACATTCGGAATTCCAAGCGCGTAAATGAACCGATTAAGGGGTATTGTATGACGATCTTCGATTGCCAAGAGCAAATTGTCGATTTCCTTATATGTCCTCTCTGACTCGGAAATGACCTTTTTGGGTTTCTTTCCCGTCCTGGCCACACGCTCTTTGGCCTGGACCAGTCTCTTCTGAAGTACGACACGCCTAATCTCTTCAACTTGGTGGTGAAGTCTGAATATGTCAGCTGGATTTCTAACCAATCCTGCTTCGAATAGTAATTGGGCGTAGCTATCTCCAAATCCCTCAATGTCAAATGCATTGCGCGACACGAAGTGCTTCAGACGTTCAACCGCTTGTGCCGGGCACACCAATCCGCCGGTGCAGCGCCGTACCGCATCCATCTTGCCCGAGGCCCGCTCCTCGCGCACCGCATGCGACTTGCACACGGGGCATTCGGTGGGAAACACGTAAGGCGTGGCGTACGCGGGCCGCCTCTCGGGAACGAATCCGAGGATCTGCGGGATCACATCGCCGGCCCGCTGCACGATGACCGTGTCGCCCTCGCGGATGTCCTTGCGGGCGATCTCGTCCTCATTGTGCAGCGTCGCATTGGTGACCACCACGCCGCCGACCGTCACCGGGTGAAGCCGCGCCACCGGCGTGAGCGCTCCGGTGCGGCCCACCTGGATGTCGATCTTTTCGAGAACCGTCGTGGCCTTCTCGGCGGAAAACTTATGCGCCAGCCCCCAGCGCGGACTGCGTGACACGAAGCCCAGCCGCTGCTGCCAGTCGAGGCGGTTGACCTTGTAGACGACGCCATCGATGTCATAGCCAAGTTCGGCGCGTAAGGCTTCGATATGCCGGTAATGGGCCAGCAATTCATCCACACTCCGGCACAGCCGCAGCAGCGGATTGACGGGAAGGCGCCAATCCCCGAAAGCAGCGATGACCGCCATCTGCGTTTCGCCCGGGAGCTCCAGCACCTCGCCCCAGGCATAGGCAAAGAAGCGCAATGGCCGCGATGCGGTGATCTCCGGATCGAGCTGGCGGAGCGAGCCCGCCGCCGAATTGCGCGGGTTGGCGAATGTCTTCTCACCCGCTTGCACCTGTTTCTCATTCAATGCCGCGAAGTCCTTGTGCGACATATAGATTTCGCCCCTGACCTCGATCACGTCCGGGGCGCCTTGCGGCAGGCGCTTCGGCACCTCGGCGATGGTCATCACATTGGCGGTGACGTTCTCGCCCTCCAGGCCATCGCCACGCGTCGCCGCCTGGATCAGCTTTAGATTTTCATAGCGGAGCGAAATCGAAAGGCCATCGATCTTCGGCTCGGCGGTGACCTCCACAACCTCGTCCTGGCCAAGATTGAGAAAGCGCCGGACGCGGCCGATGAATTCACTCACGTCCCCGTCATTGAAGCCGTTCGATAGCGACAGCATCGGCACAAGGTGCCGCGCCTTGCCGAACCTCTCGGCCGGACCCGCGCCCACCCGCTTGGACGGCGAGTCATCGCGCACCAGGTCCGGAAAGCGTCCCTCAATGGCCTCGTTGCGCAAGCGCAGCGCGTCATAAGCGGCATCCGAGATGACCGGCGCATCCTCGCCATGGTAGCGCCGGTCATGTTCGGCGATCTCGGCGGCCAACCGCGCCAGTTCGGCGGCGGCTTCTTCCGCAGTGTGTTCTTCCACGGGCTTTTGCGCTTTCGCCACGGGATTTAGCCCCTGCCCCGGAGCAATTCATCCGCCTGGGCCCGCGCCGCGTCGGTGACCTTGGCGCCGGACAGCATGCGGGCGATTTCCTCGCGGCGGCTTTGCGCCGAAAGTCCCTGCACGCGCGTCACCATGCGCTTGCCCGCCACTTCTTCCATCTTGGAAATCAGCATATGCTGGGAAGCCCGCGCCGCCACCTGGGGGCTATGGGTGACGGCGAGCACCTGCAAGCCATCCGCCAGCCGCGCCAGCCGCCCGCCGATGGCGTCCGCCACCGCCCCGCCAACGCCCGTGTCGATCTCGTCGAAGACCAGAGTCGGTGCCGAACCCTTCGCAGCGAGAATCACCTTCAGCGCCAGCATGAAACGCGCCAATTCGCCGCCCGAGGCGACTTTCATCAGCGGCGCCAGCGGCGTTCCGGGATTTGCCGCCACCATGAATTCGATGCGGTCGATGCCGGTGGCCGAGGGCTTTCCCGCGTCGGTCTCGATATGGGTTTCGAAGCGGGCCCGCTCCAGCTTCAAGGGCGGCAGTTCCGCCATCACGGATTTGTCCAGCGCGCGGGCGATCTTGCGGCG
>JANPCA010000239.1:0-10835 GCA_031430715.1 Hyphomicrobiales bacterium
CAAATCGTTGAGCGATCTCGTCCGCGGGAGTTGAGCAACCAAGTCACGAGGAGGGATCAGAAAGGCGGATGCAAACGAATTTGCCTCATCTTCTGCCGACTTATGATTTGAGCCAGTATGCCGATGCATCACGAGATGCCCAAGCTCATGAGCGGCGTCAAAGCGATTGTGCTCGGCGGTCTTCATCGTGTTCAGAAAAACGTAAGGCTTGTCATTGCGCCAAAATGAATAGGCATCAAGATGGCGGGTCTCCTCGACCAAAGAGAACACACGAACACCATTGACTTCGAGAAGATTCACCATGTCCGCGATGGGCCGCTCACCGATGCCCCAATGCGCACGCAATGCAGCAGCGGCTTCCATTGGGGTTCGATTGATCACCGGGACAAGAGTGTGAGACGGAAGATCGAATCTTTCGTGGACCCAATCGTCAACTTCAAATGCAAGTGCAGCAGCCGCCAATGCAGAATCTCTTGCACTGGACGTCAGGGAGCGCAGCGATCTAAAGCTGACACCATCTGGATTTGGATATTCGGCAGATGGTTTTTCAAAGAATTCGCGCGGGTACTTTGAGAGTGAGCACAGCCGTTCCATGAGCACTTCGTTCAGGTCGCCGGTCACCTCAAAGCGCTGGATTGTTTTCCTGTTCACCCCGAGCGCTCTGGCAAAACCTATCTTTGTCAGTCCAAGCCTAAGCCTGACCAACTCAACACGCTCTGGATTTGGCATCGCTACTTCCGCTTGACCACGATGTCGATCACGCCGAATTCGCCGTCTTCTTCGCGCTTACGTCCCGGAGCAGCGTCTTCATCAGACCCGTCAAGCAAGATGATGCGCGTTCCAAACTCAGTGAAGTAATTGCCGTCGAAATCAACTGGCAATGACAACTCAGCTCTCGTCCGCTCGCCGTCAACGATATACATCCCGAGAACCCAAGTCGTGTAACCGTCGATTTCAACGGGCGACCCGTGCTCGACTAAACCTGGAATCCATGCTGTGCGATTGCACAAAGACTTCGTTCTGCTAACTTCTCCTTTGGGAGACCTGTTGGAGGGGGTGGCGAACCTATCGCCGGTAAATTCATCAAAATTGCACGGGACAATGCGAACCTTTTTCTTGGTATTTCGGATCGCCACCTGATTGTTCGAGTCGTCCTTTTCCCATCCCTGCGGAATGTAAATTTCGCGCAGCCTGCGACCGGAGCGGGCGTAGACTACCATGCTGGAGAAACCGACCGCATCGTTGGCTGTGCAGAGAGCCTTTTCACTTTCGGCATAGCGGATAGCCTTCAGCAACCCGTCCCTGTCCAAATCCATGGCAAAGAGGTGGTTTTCAACTTCCAAGGGAACTACGACGACCTTAGGTTCCATGCTGTGTGTCCCAATTTTTGCTCTCATTTGATGTAGCAAAACGGGACAGGCATCGCAAGTGCTATTTCCATCCACCGAGACTTCGCCGCCGTCATGGACTTGGCGCGGGTCTCGCCGCCGCGCCCTTGTCCTACCCCGTCAGCTTCACCCGCACCAGTCCGCCCGATATTCCGGCGTCCACACCCGCGCCAAGCCTTCCGCGATCAAAACACTTCCGATTGACCTCCCATCGGGCAGGATCGCCCACACCAAGGGCCGCTTCCACTGCTTGTCGACCTGGCCGGAGTCGATGATTTCGAGGCCTGGCGTCTTGAGCAACTCCGCCATCCGCTTTCGGGCGGCCTGCCCAAGCTCTTTTTCAGCGGGGCACTTATACTTGCGGATTTCCGGGGTGTCATAGCCCGAGACGAATGGTTCACCGTCGCTCATGTCCCGCATGTTGACGCCATCGCACTTGATGGTGTCGCCGTCGACGGCAGATAGATTGTGGCAAGTGATGTGTTCCCGTTCCGCCGCGGTTGCTGGGACCGCGGCAATCAGCAGGACGGGGAGGAGAAGATGGGCAGTGCGCTTTGGAATTTATTTACCCGATTTTCTTCTATTGTCGTCTTTACACAGCATCTGGCAGTTGGCTGCGATGGTTTTCCCGCCCTCGTGCCACGGCTTGATGTGGTCGCCTTCCATTTCGCTCAATTGAAACTTCGCCTTGCACTTCACACAGATGCCCTTCTGCCTCTCATACGCTTCCCGCTTCATATTGTCGGAGAACGCGCGGATATTCAGGTGTCTTTCGTTACCATCCAACACATACGGGTAGATTCCCGATTTTCTCTCTACATCGTCGTCCTGCATCAACTCCGCAACACGCTTCTCTACCTTATCGGTATCAAACTCTTTGTCCTTGAATTTATTATAAAGAGTTCCCCAATCCACCCCCTTCATCTCGCTCCGATAATCCGGAAACGTAGCTTTAACCCAGCCAATGACCCTCTGAAAGTATTGCCACAACGGCGTCGCGTTCTTGTCGTGTTGATGCTCCGACATGTAGTCGACGATTTTCCCTTCAGAGCGCCATTTGATCGCCGTTTCCAGATAGTCCTGTCGGATCGGGCTGCCTTGCAAATAATCGCTAGCCAGCCCAGAGGCCGCGCAACCTGTCTTACTGAAATAGCGCTTGGCATCGGCAGTCCAGGAACCCGCGTATACCGCGTTGCGCAGTTCCTGCTCGTAGTGTTCCTTCCCGGCAATGTTGATCGTTTTGAACCAATCAAGTTTCTCGCTGTCGTTCCCGGAGCAAAAATACACCATCAGCCTGTAGCGCAGAATCTGTTCTTGCTGGTTATGCTTGAGGTTGTGAAAGGCCAACCCATTGATGGAGTAATCGCCGTTGACGTACTGGCAGATAGAAAGTGTGCGCTGCTGGCCGTCGATGACTTCGTAATTGCCGTCTTCGCGCACTGCCCAATACATCACATTTAGCGGAAAATCCTTGCGGACACTATCGATCACCGCATCACGCTCCTTGTCTTTATAGATAAATTCCCGCTGATATGGCGGACGAACGTCGAGATTGCCGCCATACGCGACAACGCCTTGCTCTGCGTTGTCCACGAAGCCGTCGCATAGTTTCTCAACTGTAATTTTTTTAAGTTGGATTCTCATGGGCGCCTACTCTTAATGACGAGACGGTCGTACATTCGGCGATATGTGCCATCGCCGTTGGATAAATAGAAACGCGGCCCACCTTGCTGGAAGCTTCCCTTATCGGCAAATGCTGACATCGGCTTAGCAATGGTTCTGCTGGACCCAAGAATCTCGAACTGGTCGGGATTGTAGTGGTCCAGAAAGGTTACGGGCACACCCATCGCGCCATCGTAATCACATGGAATTTCCGAATATTTGGAAACCTCAATTGCATCGAAATTCTTGTACTTCGGGTATTCCTTGGACGAATAGTTCTTGTAAAGAACTAACTGCTCGTGCCGCTTGGCAATGTCGAGGTTCGTAAACCAACACGCATTCCCAAAGCTGCGCCAGTTCGTGCCTTTGTCGTCACGCCAGCTTCTCACCTCTCGCATTTCGTAATGATCCGGTACGACGAAAGCCACGGGATGTGTGTTGCCTAACCAAATCTTGTTTCCCTTGATTAGGTCGAAAATTTCCTTGTAGCTAATAGCATTTTGATTGCCGATGATGAGAAATTTCTTGTTGTTCTTGATCAATTGCTCAACGTACTCGCGAAATAGAGAAAACGGTGGATTGGTGACGACGATATCCGCTTGCTTGAGCAGATTGACGCATTCTTCGCTGCGAAAATCGCCGTCGCCATTCAATTTGTGAATGCCGATTTCATCTGGGTCGGGAACGCGGTTATCGTTCCTGTCACCATCGTATTCGAGATAAATTCCATTTTCAGCAGCGTGCTTGCTGAACAAATCGGCATCGCAGTTCTTGTAACAAGTTGTGATCAGTTTCTTCATCTTCAGTTTCTCGAAGTTGTGCGAGAAAAAGTGAAAGAAGTTGCTAACCTTTGGGTCGTCGCAGTTGCTCAGGACGGTCTTTCCGTTGAAATGCTTGGTGTAATGCCTTAGCTCCTTCTCAATGTCGGAGATTTGGGTATAAAATTCGTCCTGCTTGGTCGTTTTCGCAGTATGCAGGCTTCGATTGAGGGGTTTGCTTTGCATTTCGGAAGTCTTGGCGAGTTGCGTTCCAGTTGGTCTAGTCACGTCATTCGCCCCAGCAAATTCCCAATTATCGAGAACCCCTACCGTATCAGACATTTCCTTAGGGCATGCAACGCCTGAATCAGCTTTTCTTAGGGACGATAACGAGAAATTAGACCGCCTTATGCCGCTGCCAATACCCCGAAAAATCCACTGAAGGCCTGCGCATCATGGCCAGGGTGGCGACACGGGCGACTTGATCGCCATTGGAGACACGGCGGTTATCTTCCCGCCAAGAGGCTTCCTGAGCGTAGCGGAGCAGGTAGGTTCCGGCGATATGATGGTGGTGGCCGACTTCGGCGCGGCGCAAGCGGCTGAAATAGCCTTCGGCGCCATTGGTGCAGGCACCGTCCAGGCTGTAGGCTTGTTCATGATTGATCCGTTTCATCTCGAAACGGGCGTGAAGATCGTTCCATGCGTTGGACTCATCGGCATGGATCACCGTGCCCTTGGCGACACGGGCGCGGATGAAATCCAGCGCTTGGCCTTCCGTGCGGAATACATTGGGAAGGGAGTTGCCGCCACGCTCGCGGACGATGACAACAACCTTGCGCTTGCCAGTCTGGTTTTGGGAGATGCGGCGGTCCACCCGCTCACTCTTGAGGTTTTCCGGGCGATTGTGTCCGCCGAAATAACCGCCGTCGATTTCGGCCACTTTGCCTTCGCCGCCGACGATCCGGCCCTTTAATTCCTCTGACATCGCTTCGCGGAGCTTATGCGCCAGCACGAAAGCGCTCTTGTAGGCCAGCCCAAGATCGCGGCTCAATGCCAGCATGGACTTGCCCTTCACTTCATTGCAGAACACGGCAATTGCGGCGAGGTACATGCGGAGCGGCAGTTTGTGGCTGGCGAACAGCGTGCCCGAGGTGACGGTGAAATCCTTGGCGCAGGCGCTGCAACGGAAGCGAAGCGCACCATTGGCCCGGCGGCACTCATAGGGGTCCAGTCCGCCGCAATGTGGGCAGACCGCCGCACCGTTTGTCTCAGTCCAGCGGACATTCCGGAACACCGTTTCCGCCTCTTGATCCGACATGCGGAAGACCTGAGCGAGGCTCAGTGTCTTGGCTTGCCGGGAAAGGAGGAAGTGTTGCACTGATACTCCATGTCATTGTAATTCGTTGACATGGAATATAATCGTTGTGTTGTGCTACGTCAATTAAAATCGTTGACGCGAGTGATAAAAAGTCTATCCTGTCCCCATGAAACCAGCTCAAGTACGCGCTGCCAGGAATTGGCTGGCATGGACCCAACAGAAGCTCGCTGAGGAAGCCCGTGTCGGCCTCAGCACGATCCGGGATTTTGAAGCTGCGAGGCGGACGCCGATTGAGAACAACATCCGGGCTATCCGTGACGCCCTTGAGCGGGCCGGAATGCGGATCACAGATGACGGCGTTCACGGCCCCTTGGATTTGGACGCCGAACCGTCATAGCTTGCCCTTGTGGCAATCGGGATTCAGACTGTAGAGTTGGAGGACATCTAGCCGGGGAAATGGGGGCGCCGAATGATTGGACGACTATTTGTCGCTGCCCTGCTTTTTGTTGGCCTCATGTCTATCGCTTGGCTTTCGTCTCTTTCTTGGGAATGCCATGATCAACAGCATTGGGCCGAGCAGCACGCCCCAAACCACCCCATAGAAAAGGGCGATATCTGCCAGCGTGTTCCAGCCCTTCTGAGCGCGCTCACTGAGGCCCCTGGCCTGCTTCTGGACTGGCTCTTTGAGATTGGCGAGAGGCACGACAAGGCCATTGTCGCCTTGGGAACGGCTGTTATCGCGGTATTCACTGGCATCCTTGGAATTGCCACCGGGCTTCTTTGGCGCTCCACCAGGGGGTTGGTCAAAGGCGCGGAAGAAACAGCAGAGCGGCAATTGCGCGCCTATGTCCTTGTTGAAGCGTGCCATCTTTCCAAAGACCCTCAAGCCGACGGGAATTTTGGTGTGATCGTCCATAGCAAGAATTTCGGCACCACACCGGCAAGCGATTTGTTGGAATGGGCGAGAGTGCACGTTGGACCATTCCCACTTGATGGCGACCTCCCACCACCGGGGGTCAGGACTCCAAGTCGAACCGTTCTTGCCCCTAGCGGCAAGTCGCTGATGATCCCTACTCACCCCAGAATACACGAACTGCAGACCAGGGCTATCGCCGACGAGCACACCGCAATCTATGTCTATGGCGAATTCCACTATACCGACGCCTTTGAGAAGGTGCGCCATACCTATTTTCGGCAGATGTGTATAGGTCAGGGGATTGCTCTCGGCCTCTTCCGGGCCTGCGAAGAGGGAAATAGTTACACATAGCATTGCGGCCCCAGCCGCACGGCACCACACAGCGCACCTAACTCATGTTCTCTCTCCTTGAGTTAAGGGACGAAGCGGAAACCGCAAGCGGAAGCTTGTGGCACTTGCGCCATAATACCGCGCGCCAGCCAGTTCTCATTGGGATTGTAGAACAGCAACTGCGCCTGCAGGCAGGCGACATGGGCTGGGCGCGCCGCGAAGCTGCTGGCGGCCTGACGCAATTGCATGGGTTCTGGAATATCCTCCGCATCGAAAATGGTGAGAAGCTGGCCGCGGCAGAACGGCAGGGCATAGTTGAGCGCCCTGGGCTTGGTCTGCGGCGTGCCGGACGGCACCACGATCACTTCGAAACAGCCGGGAAGCCGGATGGCCGCCAGCGCCCGCCGCATGAGGATGTCGCCCTCTTCAAGGATGAGCTTGATGTCGAGTTTGTCATCCGGGTACTGAAGGCTGGTCAATGCCCCCAGCAATTGCCCGAGGACCGCGGTCTCCCGGAACAGCGGCACCAGGACCGAATAGACCGGCAGCTCCGCATCGGGGATTTGGACCCGTGGCGCCGGACCGCGCCGGATGGGCGGCAACAGGCAGAGCATGCGGAGCGCGATCACCGCCAGAAAGAACAGCCCCGCCAGGGTGCTGGCCAGCATCCAGCCGAGCATGGCAGGCAGCACCATCAGGGCCACCACCGCAACCACCAGCAAGATCAGCAGCACGATGGCCTGCCAAGCGCTCAGGCGCCGGCTCGCCGAATAATGCGGCATGCGCCATTTGAGGCCCCACACCGCCTCGCGCAACAGTCTGGGCCCATGCGCGGCGCGCACCGCATCCATGAAGACCGGAACCTCGGCCGTGGCTGCCACATCGAGCCCTTCGGCCAGCGCCACCTCATCGGCCCGCTTGCCGCAGGCGGCAAAAAGCTGCAATCCGGGCAGGCTCACCAGTGGCACCAGTTTGCTTGACAAGGCTCCCGCCAATTCTTCCGGCGTCAAACGCCGCAAGGCGGAGGCCAGCGCCGCGGCATCCAATCGGGGCAAGACTTCGGCCCCGATGGCCGCTATGCTGACGCCATATTCGGGATATCTTCCGAACCGCCGCGGTTCATTGGCTTCTAAAAGGGACACCCGGTTTTGCGCCGTTTCAACTTATCACAACGTAAACAAATCAAGCGTCCTAACGTAAATCTGACAAGCACCCTTGGATTGTTTTTGTTGTCGGCGGTTCTATCCTCGGGTGTGGCCATGCCTGCCGAAACAGCACCGGGCTACGCCTTGCCGCAATTCCGGACGGTCGAGGATGGAGTCCCGCCACCGCCCGCCGGAGCCGCACGCGTGCGGCTCCTGGCCGATGCCGATTTTGCTCCCTACAGTTTCCAGACCGCGTCGGGCGCGCCCGCCGGAATTGCCGTGGAATTGGCGCTGGCCGCCTGTGCTGCCGCGAAACTCACCTGCGGCGTGACGCTCCGCCCCTTCGGCGGTTTGATGCCGGCGCTCGCCAATGGCGACGGCGACGTCATCGTCTCTGGCCCGCGCCTCGACGAGGTGATCCTCAATCAGGCCGCCATGACCAGGCCCTGGTTCCGTCTCATGGGCCGCTTTGCCGTCCAACGCGGCAATCCCCTGAAGGCCAGCGATAGTGTGAGCATGACGGAGAAGCGCATCGCTGTCGTCAGGGACACGGTCCACGCCCGCTGGCTCGAGACCTATTATGGCGGCGCCGAGATCGTCCCCTTCGGCGATGACGCGGAAGCCGCCGAAGCGCTCCGCACCGGCAACGTCGACGTGATCTTCGGCGACGATCTCCGTCTCATCTATTGGGTGGCCGGCGGCGACGCCCGCGGCTGCTGCCGGCTGCTGGGCGGCGCCTACACCGACTTCGACTATTTCAGCAGCAATCTGGTTTTCCTGGCGAGCCGCGGCCGCCCGGAGCTGCGCGCCGCCTTCGACTATGGCCTCGACATGGCCCAGACATCGGGCGCCACCGGGAAAATCTTCAATGCCTACGTGCCGCTCAACCCCTGGTGAGCGATGGCCTCGGCATCACGCCCACGGATCGAGGCCAGCGTGTCACCGTCTCGCGCCAGCTGTTTTGACAGGCCTTGCAGGATATCGCCCACCAATCCCGGTCCTTTGTAGACCAGCGCCGAATAGAGCTGCAGAAGCGTTGCCCCGGCCCTGAGCTTGGCCAACGCCGAGTCCGCATCGTGAATGCCGCCCACGCCGATCAGCGGTATGGCGCCCTTGGTCCGTAAGAAGACCTTCGCCAGCAGGTGTGTGGAGAGCGCCATGAGCGGCTTGCCGGACATCCCGCCCTGCTCCGCCTTGAGCGGTGATACTAGCCCGTCGCGGGTGAGCGTCGTGTTCGCCACGATGATGCCGTCCACGGCTCCGCCGCCACAGGCTTCGGCGATGCCGTCGATCTCGCCATCGCTGAGATCGGGCGCGATCTTGAGCAGCATGGGCGGCTTGGGCGTCTGGCGGCCGCGCGCTTCATTGAGGCGCGCCAGCAGTGCTTCCAACTCGGAGCGCGATTGCAGCGCCCGCAGCCCCGGCGTGTTGGGCGACGAAATATTGACGGTGAAATAGGAGGCAAACCCCGAGAAGGCTTCGATGCCCTTCACGTAATCACCGATGCGGTCCGCCGAATCCTTGTTGGCGCCGAGATTGACGCCGACGATGCCGGGCTTTCCCGACCTTCTCCGCATGCGCTGCAATGCCGCATGGTGGCCTTCATTGTTGAAACCCATGCAGTTGATGACCGCCCCGTCCTCAGCAAGCCGGAATAGGCGCGGGCGTGGGTTGCCGACTTGGGCCTGTGGCGTCACCGTGCCGATTTCGGTGAAACCGAAGCCCAGCCCCAGCATGGCATCGGGCACCTCGGCATTTTTGTCGAAGCCTGCCGCGAGGCCGAGCGGATTGGGAAAGTCCAAGCCCAGGACCGAAACCGCCAAGCGCGGGTCCGGAGTCGCTTCCGCCCTTTGAGGCAGCAGGCGCAGCGCACCGATGGTCAGGCCTTGGGCCCGCTCGGCGTCGAGCTGATACAGAAATGGCCGCACAAAAGGAAAGGCCAGCGCCGCCAAGCTCATAGGCCTGCCTCCGCCGAGAAGAGATGCACACCATTCACAAGCGGTAGGGGCTTTACCCACAAGGCCGCCTTGGCGGGAATCGCACCATACACATGCGGGAACAAGTCTCCGCCACGTGACGCCTCCCACTTGAGCTGCGTAAGGTCAGCTTCGGCAAACGCCACCAGCACAAGCCCTTCCTCGCCCGCGAAATGCTGCGCCGCTGTCTCGCGCACCTGCTGAACCGCCGACAGATGGATGAAACCATCGCGGCGATCAGCAGGGGAGCCCCGGTAATGGCCTTCCGCAACGGCGCCGGCCCAGTCCTCAGCCGTCAGGATTTTGAGAAGGATTCGCATCGGGGCACCATAGGGGCTGTCCCGGTGCTGTCAACGCAACGCGAGAATGTCCCGATGCTGGACAACCCATCCCACATGAGGTATTGGTTCCTATCGCCTAAGAAATTTATCAGCACGAGGGAGGCCTGCTCATGCTCAGCCACAAGCAAGTGTGGAATGCCATCGATACGATCGCCGAACGTTATGGCTATTCGGCCTCGGGGCTTGCCAGGAAATCGGGCCTCGATCCGACCTCGTTCAACCCGTCCAAGCGCAACGGCCCCGACGGCCGCCCGCGCTGGCCGACCATGGAAAGCATCGCCAGGCTTCTCTCCGCCTCAGGCGCGGGGGTCGAGGAATTTTCCGACCTGCTGTCGGGCCGGAAAGGTCAGCCGCCCAAGAGGAAGCAGATCCCGCTCATGGGCTTTGCCCGCGCCGGCAAGGGCGGCTTCTTCGATGACTCAGGATTTCCGGCAGGCAATGGCTGGGACGAGATCGACGTGCCGGGCGTCACCGACCAGAATGCCTATGCCCTCGAAATCACCGGCGATTCCATGATGCCCGTGTACCGCGAAGGCGACACCATCATCGTCTCGCCCTCGGCCACCATCCGCAAAGGCGACCGCGTCGTGGTGCGCACGGCGGACGGCCAGGTGATGGCCAAGCTCATGCAGCGCCAGACGTCGAAAACCCTTGAGTTGGCCTCCTTCAACCCCAACCACGCCACCAAGGTTCTCGACATGAAAGAGGTGGATTGGGTGGCCAGGATCATGTGGGCGAGCCAGTAGGGGCGGCGGCCCATCATCTAGCCCAAATCCCGGGCTGTCCGGAACACCCTAGGAATTTCGTCATCCTCCGCGAAAGCGGAGGAACCACTCTGTCCATGCCACAAGATGGATGGTCCGCTTTCGCGGACCATGATGTGTGGACGGCCTCCTGACGGCATCTGTGTGCCATACTGGTTAGATTGATCAACACCAGCAAAGGAGACCGCCCATGAAGGATATTAGCATGATTGGCCTGGACACGTCGAAGAGCGTCTT
>JANPCA010000240.1:0-12721 GCA_031430715.1 Hyphomicrobiales bacterium
CGTTTAGGATGCTTGGTCAAATCCATTCAAATTCGACTCAGATTTGTTGCGGTCCCCATGAAAAAGGATTAATAATCCGCTAAGGGGTTATGCGGAGCGCCCTTGGATCTCGAGATCAGGGAGTTGGTCATCATGACAGAAAAGAAGAGTATGCGTATGAAAACAGGGATTAAGACACTGGCACTTGCCGGAGCGGCAAGTGTCGGACTGGCCTTTGGTGTGGTTGATGCGAGCGCGTCGACGTTCTCGTTTATCAACGGAACAAGGGCGGCAAGCGTGGACTTCTCGGTGTCCGGAACGGCACTGACCGTTGTCCTCACCAACACCAGCGGGTTTGACAGCGATGTTCCGACCGACCTGCTGACGGCCGTGTTCTGGGACAATGCGAATGACGCCGATGTGTCGCGGAACGCATCGTCCACCGCACTCCTGACGGCGGGCTCGTCGGTCGTATACGATCCGCAGGGTCAGCCGGTCGGCGGCAATGTCGGCGGCGAATATGCCTATGTGGATGGACTGTCTGGCGCACCGGGTGGCACATCGGCGGGCATCAGCTCGACGGGCCTAGGACTTTTTGGCCAAAACAACCTGAATGGTCCTAATCTGGCGGGTCCGACTGCCGTCGACGGTCCGCAATATGGCATCTTGTCCGCGGGCTGGGTTGCGGCTGGCGATAATGGCGGGCTCACCGGAAGCGGGGGTCTCATCTTTAATTCGGTGACCTTCGTGATCGCCGTCACGGCGGGCTTCAGCCTGGACAGCATCTCGAACATCTGGTTCCAGTATGGAACGGACTTGGCTGAGCCGTCCTTCGCGTTCGATCCCGATCCGCCGGAAGTGCCGCTGCCGGCAGCCTTCCCGCTGCTGGTCACCGCACTCGCTGGACTTGGTTTCCTCGGACGCCGCCGCAAGGCCGTCTAAGACGAAGCATTTCGACGTCTTGATGGGGGATCGCGCGCGGTCCCCTTTCTTTTTTGGCGCCACGCCGCGTTTTCCAAGGCCCGGCCGGATTGCCGGCAGGTTAATGGACTCTTGATTTTCCGCCGCGCAGTGGTTTATCCCGGATGCGATGACGCCCTTGCCAAGAGTGATTCTCCTGGTCTCCTTGACCGTGTTCGTGGCTGCCTGCAGCGACGACGGCAGGACGGGGTTTACCGGAACGCCCAGCACCATCGCCAATATCGATGACGAACAGGCCATGTCGGCGGGTGGCGCCAGGAAAGCCAGCGCTGGCGGAGCCGTCGACACGAGCTATGTGCCGCAGGTTCCCTACTATAAGAACGTCGCCTGGACACCCGGCGACGGCTCGACACCGCAAGGGGGAATCCCCCCTGCCGCGGCCAAGGAACCGCGGGCCATCCCTTCGGAATTCGACACCGGGCCGTGGACCCTGGAGAACTCGCCACCCGGATCGTCGGCGGGCGGCGAGGCCAAATTCCGCACCCATTGCAACTATTCGCACCTCGCCTATGACGATCCAGTTGTCTATCCGGCACAGCCGAACGTCAGCCATCTTCATATGTTTTTCGGCAATATGCTGACCAATGCCTTCAGCACCTACCAGAGCCTGCGGTCGGCTGGCGGCTCGACCTGCGGCGGCGGTCCCATCAACCGGTCGGCCTACTGGTTCCCGGCCGTCCTCAAGGACAATGCCACCGGGGATGGTAAGACCAAGGCGATCAAGGCCGACCATATGGTTGTCTATTATAATGTCGCCGACTACCGCACCAAGGAAACGACCAGGCTGCTCAAGGGCATGTCCTATGTCTTCGGGTTCAGCCCGTCCGATCCCACCAACGAGGCCGAGAAAGCCGAGATCGCCGCATCAAAGGCCAAGGCTTACGCAGAAGACCCGGGCGGGCTTCACAGCTATGCTTTCCTCACCAACGGCTTCCTGGGCTGGAAATGTGGAATTTCCAACGGCTCCACCAGCAATTCGCCGCTGCCCGGTTCCTTTTATCAGCCCTATCTGCGCAATGCTAATGGCACGGCGGCGATAAGCTGCCCGGCCACCGAGGGGATTGGCGTCATGCTGTTAGGGCCGCCTTGCTGGGACGGCCAAAATCTCACCAGTCCCAACGGACGGGGCCACGTCCGGCAATTTATCAAGGAGATAAACACGGGCCGTCAGGACATCTGTCCCGAAGGCTGGTATGGGGTCCCGCGTTTCGAGCTGGTGATCTGGTTCAGTCACAAGGGCGAGGATGACTATAAGGAGTGGTATCTTTCATCCGACCGGATGCCGGGCATGACGCAATTCCTCAACGGCCAGTCCATGCATACGGACTGGTTCGGCGCCTGGGATTACCGCATCATGAAACGCTGGATGGTGCATTGCAATGGCGTCACGATCGGCAACCGCGTTGGCGATCCGCACAGTTGCACCGACACCCAATTTGGCGATGGAACCAAGGGCAAGGCCGGTGTTCCGGCACCGGATGGATCGCGTATTCCACAGGTCGATACCGGGATCCGCTGGGCCGACCACGGCGATGAGCATTACCTCGACTTGCCGGAAAAGCCGGCGGATGCGCAGATGCATCTGCATCACAAGACTCCGGCCCCGGCGCCCGGCATGACAGCCATAAATCCTCCCGATGAAATCGATGAGAATTCCAGGAGCGAGTTTTGAAAGAAGGGCGGGAGCGCGTGCCCAATCCACTAGGTAAGCACTCCCAACATCGGTCGGCGCTTGCGGCGTCCTGAGATGCAGCGGCCGCGTGAGGGACATTGCATAGGTGCGGATTCGTGGGCAGCGACGCGCGCTTTATCTTGCATAATCAAGTGTCTTTGAGCGGACGGCTTTGGCGGGCGCCTTGGTCTCGGCCGCTCTTGCCGTTTCAAGTCTTGCCGTCAAGCCGGCGATGATACCCCAGGTGACCACCATAAAGTGCTGGGTGACGGCCGTTACCAGCATCCATTCAAAATAGCTGTGGCAATAGAGAACGAGCAGTGCCACGCCGAGACCCATCAACATGTCGCTTTCGGCCACGTTGCGATGCCTTCTGGCCTGGCGGTAGGCGGTGATGAGCGGCCAGGCTAAGAGCCAAACGAGTGCCGCGAAACCAAAGTAGCCAAGTTCGGCGAGCGTCAGCCAGTAGATGTTGTGGACATGGGCGCTGCGGCTGGCGAGGGTGGCCGCCACGCCGGCATTGTCGAAATAGCCGCCGGCGTTTGCGACCAGCACAAAATGATTGGCTCCGACGCCCAGCGGGTGATCGTTCAGCATCAGGGATGCCGCCTCGATGAAGGCGGCGCGTTCGTCGTAATCCTCTTCGCCGAAGGTGCCGCCTTGCGCGATCTTCCGGTCATTGAGAGTGCTCAGCGCGACCGGCACCATGGCCAGCGCCAGCGCCATTCCGACCAGCCCGATGCGGATTTTGCGCTTTGACGATTGCCGCGCCATCGACAGGAAATAAACCGCAACCGTGCCAGCTCCAGCGAGGCCCGCGGAGGCCCTGGAGGCGAGCAGCGCGGCGGTCGCCATACCCGACAGTGTCCCAAGACCGATCAGGCGGGATGCGGGCGAAGCCAGCAGCAAGGCAAGCATCGGCAGGAAGGTCGGGTTCACGGACAGCCCCAAGGCGTTGCGATGGATAAAAGTTCCCGATGGCAAGGGATTTCCGGCCAGATATTTCTGATAGAGGACGAGAGCCAGCTCGACCGCCATGCCGAGTGCCAGGCCGCGCAGCAGGCTGTCGAGATTCTGCTGCTGGCGGCAGGCACCATAGACTGCGGAAAAAAGCAGAAACATGCGCAGGAGTTGCCAGCAATAGAAGACCGCCGCCATGGTAAGGGACGCCATGAAGATGCTGAAGACGGCGGCCAGGAAATAGGCCGCCATGGCGGGCCGGAAAGGTGGTTTGGGCCAGGCTGCGTCACGCCCCTGGGCGAACAGCACGGTACAGGCCAGGATGTCGATGATGGTGATTTCAATGCCCCTCGTGTGGCCCGGGTAAACCGGCCAGGAGATCACCGAAAGGCCGAGCGGCCCAAAGCCCGGATACATGAACAAGAGAAAGCCGATGGCAAACCATACCCATGGCACATAGCGCGGCGACTTGCGCAGCACCGAGGCCAGCGGCAACAAGGCCAGGAGTTCAATGAGCAGGACGGCATAGACCAAAATGAAACTCCCTCGGGGCGGCTAAAGCCCTAGCGTCCCTACACTTCGAAGCAAACTGCACACGCCGGCGCTAACCCTTCAGTGTCTGATTGTAGGCGCCGACCTCGGGGTATTTGCGGATGGCGGTATCGATAACCCCGAACATGGCGCGCATGCGGGTATCCGAAACGGGGCTTTCCACCACGACGACCAGTTCCGGCTTGTTGGACGAGGCCCGCACCAGGCCCCAGGTGCCATCGGCGGTCACCACCCGCACGCCGTTGACGGTGACGAGGCCGGTGATGGGAATGCCCGCCGCCGATCCGCCGCTTTCCTTCAAGCCTTCGAAGTCGCGCAGGATGCGGGCGACAACATTGTATTTGGTTTCATCGGGGCAGTGGGGCGACATGGTGGGGCTGCTCCAGGTTTTGGGCAGGGTCGCATATAATTGCGACATGGTGAGGCCCCGGTTGCGGTCGAGCATGGCGAGGATGGCGATGGCCGACACGAGACCGTCGTCATAGCCGCGGCCGATGGGAGCGCTGAAGAAGAAGTGGCCGGATTTCTCGAACCCTGCCAGCGCCCCCAGATCATGAACCCGGCGCTTGATGTGGGAATGCCCGGTCTTCCAGTAATCGGTGACGGCACCCAATCGCGCCAATTCGGGGTCGCTGGCATAAAGTCCTGTCGATTTGACATCGACGACAAATTGCGCGGCCCCGTGCAGCTTGGTAAGGTCGCGGGCCAGAAGCACGCCGATCTTGTCGGAGAAGATTTCAGCACCGGTTTCATCGACCACGCCGCAGCGGTCTCCGTCGCCGTCAAAACCCAAGGCAATATCAGCACCGCTTGCGGCCACCGCTTGCGCCATGGCGTGCAGCATCTCGAGGTCTTCTGGATTGGGATTGTAGCGCGGGAAACTGTGGTCGAGGGTGGCGTCCAAGGGCACCACCTCGCAGCCCAGCGCCGCCAGCACGCGCGGCGCAAACAGCGAGGCCGTGCCGTTGCCGCAGGCCACGACGGCTTTCAGTTTCCGGGTCAGCTTCGGTCCGGCCGTCAGATCGGCGATGTAGCGTTCGGCGAAGCCGTCATGGAATTCATAGGCACCGCCGCCCGAAAGCTTAGATGCACCGGCCAGCACGATTTCGCGCAACTCGTCCATCTCGGCGGGGCCGAAGGTCAAGGGGGGATCGAAGCCCATCTTGACGCCGGTCCAGCCATTGTCGTTGTGCGACGCGGTGACCATGGCGACGCTAGGCACATCAAGCGCGAACTGGGCGAAATAGGCCATCGGAGTGACCGCCAGCCCGATGTCATGGACTTTCATGCCGGCCGCCATGAGGCCCGCTGTCAGGGCCATTTTGATGGCCATGGAATAGCTGCGGTAGTCGTGGCCGACGATGATTTCGGGTTTAACGCAGCGCCGTTTTGCGAGCGTGCCCAGCCCCAGCCCCACGGCCTGCACGCCCATCAGGTTGAGGTCGGGCGGTTTGGTTGAGGCCGGGTGGCCGAACCACCAGCGGGCGTCGTATTCGCGGAAGCCGGTCGGATGCACCAGGGGGAGCGTTTCGAATTCGGCGCTGTTGGGTTTGAGGCCGGAGCGGGGCTGGGGAAACATCGATCGATCCTAGCGTCTGTCAGTCATGGGGTGCCGCCAGCCGTGGCCTGCAATTGCGCCGCGGCACCCACCAGATGGTAGAGGGAACTCGCCGGAACGGGCTCCGGCAAGAAGGTTCCATCGGCCAGCATCTTGTCGTGCCACAGACCGCGGACCTCCGTTCCGGTATAGCGCCGCAGTGCCGCCGAGGCCGCCATGGCATCGGCCTTGAGGTGCAAGCGCGCGGTGCCTTCGGCGCTTTCCGAAAAGAGGAGTGCGGCCTTCAGGCGCTCGGTTTGCGGCCATATGCGGGCCTGGGTGCTTAAGGCTGTGAAATCCTCGTTCATGGAGTCGACGGCAACGCCACGCGCCTCATCGACGCCGCGCCGGCCCGCTTCATAGAGACGCCGCGCGGCAATCCCGGCCGGGCGGTCGCCCGAGAGACGGGACCAGCGTTCGAGCAGCCATGACCATTCGAATTGATGGCCGGGCTCGAGGCGGCGGCCCAATTCAGTGCGCAACGGGCACCAGCGGGCGTCGAAGACTTCATGGACATAGCCGTGGCCGGAGTCGATCAGCCGCGTCAGCGCGAGGCCGGCAATCTCCGCGGCAAGATCGCGCCAACGGGGGGCGCCGCTCTCTTCGATCCAGGCCAGGGCGGCCTCAAGGAGATGCATGTGGGGATTGGCAAGGCAGGCTTCGGCGCCGAACTCGGCGTAGCCGCCGGCAGGATGGCGGCGTTTGGCCATGATGGTATCGAGTAACGCATTGGCCTCCGCTTCCGCCTGGGGGCGGATCACCCGCCCCGATGCCAGGGCCAGCAAGATGAAGGCCAGATCATAGAGTCTCGGCTCATCGTCCAGGGTCTCGCCGCCGCCTGCAACGAGGCCGCGGAACAAACCATCGCCCCTGGCATAGCGGGTGAGCAGGGCGGTGATGGCATGGTCATGGGCCGTGGCCCAGGGGCCTTTCCATCCCATGCGGCCCGCCATGGCAAAGGCATGGGCTTGCCGCGCCTGGACGCGGATGCGGCGCGGCTCGGCCGTCGGGGCGGCGCGCAGGTCGAGGCTTTCGTGGTAGCCCCAGCCCGCATGATCGGCGCCAAGCGTCCACCACAGGGGCAGGGCGGCGGTGAACAGCCACGCCTTGAAGTATTCCGCCTCGCCGCGCAAACCGCCTTCGGGCGGAGCGGCCGCCACATCGGTTTGCGGCCATCTCAGCGTCTGCAGGCGCTCGACGGCTTTCTTCACCATCTGGGCGGAACCGAGATCACAGACCAGCACGGCGTCGGGCTCGGCGATGATGGCCAGATTGCGAAGACCGACGGCTGCGACAGCCATGCCGGGCCCGGTCCGCACCAGGCAGCCAAGTGTATCGATCAGGATGGCATCGCCCAGCGCGGCGTTGCCGGAACCGTCCTTCGGCAGCACATCCAGCACCTGGTCCCAGGCGCCGAGGTCGGTCCAGACCAGGGGTGCGGGCAGCACCGCGATGCGCTTCGATTTTTCCATCACTGCGTAGTCGATCGAGATTTTGGGGGCACTCGCGAAAGCGGCGCCCAGTTTCAGACCCAGCGGGTGGAGGGCGGCCGAGGCGACGGCGGCCTGTGCTTGGGCATTGACGTCTGGCGCATAGGTTTCGAGCTCCGCGATAAAGGCCGGAACGGAGGCGATGAAGTTGCCGCTGTTCCAGAGATAGCCTTCTGCGATATAGCGCTCAGCCGTGGCGCGGTCCGGCTTTTCGACGAAGGCCGAGACCGGCACGGCCCCCGCCGATGGGCCGGGGGCGGGGCGGATATAGCCATAGGCGGTGTTGGGCGTGCTGGGGCGGATGCCGAGGGTGACGATTTTCCCGTCTCCCGCCACCTCGACCGCCTGGTTCACCGTGGCCACGAACATGGCGGTGTCGGGGATGAAGTGATCAGACGCCACGAACACCGCCACGGCTTGTGGATCGCGGCCGGCGATCCAATGGGCGGCGGCGGCCATGGCGGGTGCCGAATCGCGGGCCATCGGCTCCAGAAGGACGGTGGCATCGGCGGTGAGCCCTCGCAACTGGCCCTGCACCCAGGCCGCCTGGTTTTCTCCGGTCACGACCACCAGATGGCGGAACCCGCCGATGCCGAGAACGCGGCGCACCGTCTGCTGAAACAGGGTTCCGGTTCCAGCCAAGGCCATGAACTGCTTGGGGCGCGATGGCCTGGATGCCGGCCACAGCCTGGTTCCGGCCCCACCGCACATGATCACCGGATAAATTGAATGACGCGCCAAATCCATGCGATTTGAATCTCGTTGTAATCCCTTGCGGTGTCAATCAAGTCTTGAGAATCATGGCGAAAATGGTGAATGGCCAGGAAATCCAGAAATGCGGTGAAATGCCCGTGACGGCATCATCCGTCAAATCCCTTAACTCTTTGAAGGCAATTTGAGGTACCTTGAAGAGCATTGAAATGGCTCGCGGCATCGCTTCCAATCCGGGCGCTGTTGCAGCATTGCAACGGTCGGCCCTTTGCCGCAGTTGCAGGGTGACAGAGCCTGTTTTTGTCGTTAGAATCTGGGGCGATCAGCCCATTGCGGAGAATAGTGTGTTGCGCTTCCTCATCGCCCTTCTAGCCGTCATCGCGGGTTCCAGCCTCGCCGAAGCTCAATCCTACCGCCTCAAGCCGGGCGACCGGCTGGAGATCACCGTCTTTCAGGAGCCGAAACTGAACCGGGTTGTCGTAGTGGCACCGGATGGACGGATCGCCTTTCCGCTGGCCGGGCATCTGAAGGCGGGCGGCAACACGGTGGAGGTCGTCGAATCGGTCCTCAAGCAGCGCCTGGCCAAGTCCTACACGACGGATATCGACGTCACCGTCGCCATTGTGGATGTGAAGGAAGTTCCACCTAAGCCCGAGAAGCCGCCGGCCGAGAAGATTCTCCCCGGCATCTTCGTCACGGGCGAAGTGGCAAAGCCTGGCCGCTACGAATACCGGCACTCGCTGAATGTGCTTCAGGCCATTGCGCTGGCGGGGGGATTGGGTCCATTCGCCGCCGATAGCCGAATCAAGATCCGGCGCAAGGAAGGCGGCGCCGAGACCCTCTATGAGTTCGACTATGCGTCCTTTGAATCTGGCGAAGACCTCTCAGGCAACATGGCGCTGCGCAATGGCGACGTGGTGATCGTTCCGGAACGCGGCCTGTTCGAGTAGGACATGCCGGCCCAGGCGGTGTTTATGGAACGCAGCCGACATCGTTCCGGCTTGTTTCTCGGCTGCGCCATTTCGGCTTGCGCCGTGGGCGGTTCCGCTTGGGCCGGGGATTGGACGGTCAAGACAAACCTGAGCGAGACGCTTTCGGTCAACGACAACCTCGGCAGCGTCTCCGATCCCGAGGGCTATGCCTTCGGATCGAACTCGAACATCGGTCTTGACGTCCTGGCGCGGTCCTATGTCTATGACTTCAACCTGAAGGGCAATCTCGGCTATCAAACCTATTTCGGCGATGGTGCCGACAGCGCGTCGGAAAGTTTCCGGCCGAGCCTCTCGACCTCCTATGTGCGGCGCTCCAAGGACACGACCTTTTCCACCAATGCCGCCTATGTTTTCACTCCGGCGTCGAATTCCGACGGCCTCGAGGTGGACAGCAATGACAGCGCCGCCGACCGGCAGACGATTTCCGCTGGTTACTCGGTGGCCCACAAGATCAATGCCCGCAACGACGCGACCGTTTCGGCCAGGGCGTCGCGCAGCGATTTTCTCGGCAATCGCGGTGATGAAGAGACCAACAGTCAGAGTTTGGGCAGCACGCTCAGCTGGCTGCACCGCGCCACCAAGCGCACCGATTTCACGCTGTCGACGGGCGTCGACTGGTATGGCTATGACGACGCGGAAAATACCCAAAACTATCTCTATTTCATGCGGGCCGCCGTTTCAGCACGGCTGTCGCCGCGGCTCACGGTGAATGCGAGTGCCGGTCCACAACTGCGTGAGGACTATGTGGACGGCCGCCACAAGTCGGATATCGGCGGCCTCGGCGATGTCGGTTTCTCATATGCCTTGAAGACCAGCAGCCTGTCGGGCTCGGCCTCCTATGGCCTGTCGCCCAATTCCGACGGCAATCTGCGAAGCAGCCTGGGGCTGCGTCTCAACTATAGCTACCGCATCAACGGCCATTCGCAATTCGGCCTCGGCTCACAGTTGCGTTTCAGCGATGATGGCGAGGGGGGCACGCTCTCCAACACGACATTCAGCATTTCGCCCACCTATTCCTATACACTGGCCCGCGACTGGCAGCTCTCGGCAAGCTACCAGTTTGCCGCCAGCCACGACAGCGACGGCCCGGCCATACAGAATTCGGCCTTCCTCACGCTGTCGCGCTCCTATGTTCTGCTGCCTTGAGGCCTGTTCTCACTCGATCTCCCACACCACATTGACGTCGATCGAAAGGGCCTGTTCGCCGGCGGCGATGGGCACGTCCGAGGCCATGGCTTCGCCGCGCATCATCTTGGACTGGATGGGCACCGGCGGCTGATAGGCACCACCTTCGGAGAGCGACAGGATGTTGCCGAGCTTCAACTTTCCTGCACCTGCATAGAGTTCCGCCTTGTGGCGGGCATCGGCAAGCGCCAGTTTGCGGGCCTCGTCCTCGGCGGCCTGCGGTTTCGAGATGCCGAACTGGATGCCGTTGACGGTGTTGGAACCCGATTGCACCATTTTGTCGAGAATAGCACCAAGCGTCTCGATCTTGCGCACCGTGATGGTCACAGCGTTGGAGACATCATAGCCGATCAGCTTTGGCGGCACATTGTTCTGGTTGTAGTCGTAGCGCGGCTGGACCATGAAATTGGACGTTTGCACATCCTTTTCCGCGATGCCCGCCGCTTTCAACGCGGCAAACACCTCATTCATGGCGGCCGTGTTGGCGGCGAGCGCCTCGGCCGCCGTGACGGACTGGCTCAACACGCCGACATTGATCGATGCCATGTCGGGCGCCATGCGGATTTCACCATGGCCCGAAAGTGCGATTGTACGGGGCATTTTCATCTCCTCGGCGGAAGCGGGTGCGGCGTTCAGGACGGCAAGTCCCAAAACCGTGGCGGCAAGAATGGTGCGAAGCATGGCGGTCTCCTGTTCGGGGACCAAGCCATGGCGGTCCATTGCGGCATGGGTTTGACCAAAGCTTTGCGCAATTGAGTTAGCGCCTGGGCCCGGACGTCATTGCGGCCAAAACGTCTAGAGTCCCGGCAGATGGGGATCAGGCCGGGACTCTAGCGGTCCTTTCGGCAATGCGGACTGCCCCAGGACTGAAAGAGCAACGCAATAACGGCGCGAAAAGTTTCGGGGCCCTTCAGGTCACCTGAACGGCGGCTCATCGAAGCTCCTGAGTTTGCGCGAATGCAGCTGGCCGACATTGCCGCGCAGAATTTCGATGGCCTCGAGGCCGATCATCAGGTGTTCGCCAACGGCGCGGTCGTAGAAGGCGTTGGCCGCTCCCGGCAGTTTGATCTCGCCATGCAGCGGCTTGTCGGAGACGCAGAGGAGGGTGCCATAGGGCACCCGCAGGCGGTAGCCTTGGGCGGCCAGCGTGCCCGATTCCATATCGACGGCAATGGCCCGCGACAGATTGATGCGGCGGCGCTCCTGGCTCCAGCGCAGTTCCCAGTTGCGGTCGTCATTGGTGACCACGGTGCCGGTGCGGAGCCGCTCCTTCAAGGCATCGCCGCGTTCGCCGGTGACCCTGGCGGCTGCTTCCTGGAGCGCCACCTGCACTTCGGCGAGCGCCGGGATGGGGATATCAGGCGGCACCAGAGAGTCGAGGATCCGGTCCTGGCGCAGATAGCCGTGGGCCAGCACATAGTCGCCGATGCGCTGGCTCTGGCGCAAGCCGCCGCAGTGGCCGACCATCAGCCAGCAATGGGGCCGCAAGACCGCCAGGTGATCGGTGATGTTCTTGGCATTCGACGGCCCGACGCCGATGTTGGCGAGCGTCACGCCGCCGTGGCCATCGCCGCGCGCCAGATGGTATGCCGGCATCTGGAAGCGGTGCCAGGGCGAGGCCTCGCGGATCGTTTCGGCCTGTTCCGCCGTCATGCCCCTGGTGATCTTGCCGCCGCCCGGCAGGTACAGTGCGGCATAGGGGCTGTCACCGGCAAGCTGCTCGATGCTCCATTTGACGAACTGGTCGACGTAACGGTGATAGTTGGTGAGCAGGATCCAGGGCTGCACGTGGCGCCAGTTGGTTCCGGTATAGTGCTGGATGCGCTTCAGGGAATAATCGATGCGCACCGCGTCGAAAAGGGCCAGCGGCAGGTTGTGGCCCGCCACGTGGCGCCATTCGCCATCGGCGATCTCGTCACCCACCTGGGCCAGTTTCGGCACCGGGAAATAAAGCGCCAGCTCCGCGGCGGTGACGCCGTCGCGGCCGAGGTCGTCGCCGGTTTCGAGCACGTAGGGGTAGGGGATTTCCTGATCCGACTGGGCGGCCTCGATGGTGGCGCCATAGTCGCGCACCAGGTGACCCAGTTGGCCGATCAGATAGCGGCGGAAATAGTCTGGGTGGGTGATGGTGGTGGCATAGGAACCGGGGCCCTGGAACTTGGCGAAAGCCCGGGCGATGCGCGGTTGAAGGCCAGCCGACTGATAGGTGACGACCAGCTCGGGGTAGCAGAAACCGCGCCGCTCCGCTTCGGAGGGCGGTTCCTTGGTGTCGAAATAGCGCTCGAGGCAGGTTTTCAGGCTGCTGGTGGCGCTGGCGTGAAGGGCGATGAGCCGGTCCACCGCCGCTTCGGGGTTAAGTGAATGTGTCATGGCCTGGGCCTATAGCATGCGGATGCGATTTGATGTAGCGATGCGGGCGCGCGAGGGGCCCGTAGCTCAATGGTTAGAGCTGACGGCTCATAACCGTCTGGTTCCAGGTTCGAGTCCTGGCGGGCCCACCACGCTCTAGGCCGTGTGGACGAATTGGATCAAGTTGAATCCTGCGGCGAGCGCTACGAATGAGCCGAAGTTCGTTGCGGTCTTCTCGCAGCGGAGGGCGATA
>JANPCA010000241.1:0-29554 GCA_031430715.1 Hyphomicrobiales bacterium
GCGAGCATGGCGCGGGCTTTGTCGCGGCCACGGGAGTTTATATTTCCGGGCGAGCGCCCCCATCAGATACATCATCTGGGCGGCTTCCGGCGTGCCGCCCATCGGCGCTCCGGTCTTCATGTCGACCGTCACCATGAACTGCCCGTAGAGTTGCGGTGAACCCGGGCGGATCAATTGCGTGAAGGCCACACCCGCCAGCGCCTCAGCATTGACCTGCGCCACGGCACCCACCGCCGAAGCGGAAGTCGAGGCGCCGCACAGCGCGAAGGGGGCGAGGATCAGCGGCTGGTTGTGCCGGGCATAGACCTTCATCGCATCAAGCATGGTCGCGTCCCACACCAGCGGCGAATTGCAATTGGTGATCGACACGAGGACGGTGTTGTCCTTCACGTAATCATCACCGAAGACGATGCCCGCCATTGCCATCACGTCCTCGGCGCGCTCCTTCGAGGTGACAATGCCCATGAAGGGCTTGTCGGAAAATCTCAGCGCCGAATGCACGATGTGCAGATGCCGCTTTGGCACGGCGATCTCCATCGGCTCGCAGATGATCGAGCTCGAGGAGTGAAGTGCTGGCGACATGTAGGCGAGCTTGTGGAAATTATTGAGATCCTCAAGCGACCCATAGCGCCGCTTGTTGTCGAGATCGCGCACGTAGGGCGCGCCATACATCGGCACGAAAATGGTGTTCTTGCCGCCCACTCTCACCGTACGCTCCGGGTTGCGGGCATTCAGGGTGAATTCCGGCGGCACCTTCGCTACAAGTTCCATGAGCAGCGCCCGGTCGATCCTGACCCGCGTGCCTTTGACATCGGCCCCGGCCGCCGTCCACATGGCGATAGCTTCGTCGTCGCGGAATTCGCAACCGACCTCCTCGAGGATTTTGAGCGATTCCCCGTGGATGAGTTCCACCGCTTCGTCCGGCACCAGATCATAGACGGGAATGTTGCGGACGAGTGTTGGGAAAGAAGCCATGGGAGCGGCCCGGAGCGCCCGTCTGCCTTCGCGTCCGCCGGCCCTCCTGGCCGTGGCCGATGCCTGATTTGCAATCTCGCTGCTCGAGGCCATGCTCGAAAACTCCACTGTGAACTTACAGAATTAGACGCCGTTGAAAAAATTGTTTCAAGCGAACAAGTGGATTAATTCGCATGAGAAAAACTCAATCGATTTGCGCCAGAAGCCAGCCGCGCAGGATGTCCGCGTCGCGCGGCAGGGGCCGCGCCGCGCTCCATGTCACATAGAAGGACTGGGGCGCCACCATCTCCGCCGGGGTGAGTTGCACCAGGGCATGGCTTGCCAGCAGGGGCTTCACCAGGTTCATCCAGCCCAATGCCACGCCCTGTCCGGCCTGGGCGGCCTGGAGTGCGATCACATAGCTGTTGAAGCGCCTGACATTGAGCCGCCGGCCGGGCCCGCCCGTGGCGCGCAGGAAATCGGCCCACGTGGTCCAGGTCCAGTCGGCGCCCTCGACCGAGAGCAGCTGCAGCCCGGGCAGATCCTTCACCGACTGCACCTTGTGGGCCGCCGCGAAACCGGGGCTGGCGACGGCGATGATGCGGTCGCCGAACAGCTTGGCGGCCGCCTCGCCGGGCCAGGCGCCATCGCCATAGCGGACCCGCAAATCGACGTCCGGCCGGTGCAGATCCTGGCCACGGTCCGAGATCGTCTGGTCGATGACGATATCCTGGTGGGCCGTCCAGAAGGCCCCGAGCCGCGGCATCAGCCAGAGTTGGGCGAAGGCCATGGTGGTGCCGATCGACACGCTGCGCATGCCGCCCGGCTGGCTCAGCTGCCGGAAAGCTGAGGACAGGCGCTCGAAGGCGTCGCGCAGGGCCAGGAAGACCGTCTCGCCCTCCGGCGTCAGCGCCAGCGCCCGGTGCAGGCGCCGGAACACCAGCCGGCCGATCTCCTCTTCGAGCATCTTCACCTGCTTCGAGACCGCACCCGGTGTAACGTTCAATTCCTCGGCGGCCCGGGTGAGGCTCAAGTGCCGCGCCGCCGCCTCGAAGGCGGCGAGCGCGTTGAGCGGCGGCAGGCTGTAATGGCGGCGGACCATGGCGGCAAGCCTAGCATGGTCCCCTTGATTGAGAAAACATCATTCGACACGCCACCCGCGCGGTGTGCCCCGCACTTGTACCGGGCTGCCAGTCCACCATGCCGTGTTGACCCCGGGCCGAAGCCGTTTCAATATACCACGCGGGGAGTGGGGTGTTACGCTGGCTGAAGCTGGTGAATTCTCCTTTGAACAACGCAAGGGTCGTCCGGGCTTCCCGGGACGAGAGGAGGAGCCATAAATGGCCGAACATCATCTGACCGAGGACGAAAAGGTCCTCCACGGTATGGGCTACGCCCAGGAACTGGCGCGGCGCATGGGCCCGTTCCAGAGTTTTGCAATTTCGTTTTCGATCATCTGCATCATCTCCGGTGGCTTCGGTTCTTTCCCGATCGCGCTTTCCACCGGCGGTCCATTCTCGCTCACCATCGGCTGGATCATCGGCAGTGCCTATGCCCTTGTCGTCGCCGCCGCATTGGGCCAAATCGCCTCGGCCTACCCGACGGCCGGCAGCCTCTATCATTGGTCGTCGATTCTCGGCGGCCGTTTCTGGGGCTGGGCCACGGCATACGTCAATCTGCTGGGACTTCTATTCGTCATCCCGGCGGTCAACGTGTTTCTCTATCTCATCACCAAGGATCTCCTGTTCAGCGCGGTGATGGGCTGGGACGTTTCCGGATGGGGAACCTGGACCCAGGTGGGGTCCGTGGCGGTCATCACCGCGGCCCAGGCCTTGCTCAACCATTTCGGCATCAAGCTGACGACGATGCTGACCGATTTTTCCGGTTACCTCATCCTCGTGGTCACCGTCGTGCTCATCATCATGTTTCTCATGGCGGCGCCAAGCGTCGATATCGGCAAGGCTTTCACCCTCGTCAACAACACGGGTGAGGCCGGCGGCTCTGTTTCGCCAGGCTATGGCATGCTGATGGCGATCATCATCGGCCTTCTCTATCCGCTGTTTACGATCACCGGGTTCGATGCCTCGGCCCATACGGCGGAGGAAACGCTCGATGCGCGCAACACGGTTCACAAGGGCATGCTGCACTCGGTCTTCTGGTCGGGGGTGTTTGGCTTCGTGCTGATCCTCGCCATGATCATGGCGATCCCGGACCTCGGAGCGGCCGCGGCTTCCGGCTGGAGTTCGTTCAACAACCTGTTCACGGCGGTCATCCTGCCATCCTTCATCGGCAAGCTGATGCTGATTGGCGTGATCATCTCCAATTTCCTCTGCGCGCTGGCGGCGGTCACTTCGACGTCGCGCATGATCTATGCCTTTGCGCGTGACGGAGGCTTGCCGTTCTCCGGCTTGCTGAGTTCGGTTAGTCCCACTTACCGCACACCGGTTGCGGCCATCTGGTTTTCGGCCCTGATGGCCGTGCTGCTGACGGCCGTGACAACGCCGTTGAACGCCTTCGCGGCGCTCTCGACCGGTTGCGCCATGTACCTCTATATTTCCTATGCCATGCCGGTGGTCGCCGGATTTCTCGCGGAAGGAAAAACCTGGACGACGTTTGGTTCTTTCCGCCTGGGCGGCCTGTCGAAAGTGTTTGGCATCATCGTCATGATCGGAACGGTCCTGGTGACCATCGCCGGCCACGCCTTTGTGCTCTCCATTGCCGGAACTCCCGGCGACGCTACCGCCAGTCCCGCGGTTCCGCCGACCAGCTTCGTACCTGGTCTGTGGTATTATTCGGTTGGCTTTGCATTGCTCCTGGTGATCATTTGGTTCGGCTTCGAGAACCGGCGCTTCAAGGGCCCGCCGATCGGCGAGGAGATCAAGAAGCGCCAGGCAAAAATCGCCGCCCAGGAAAAGGCGCTCGAAGCGGCGGGTTGATCCATTTCGGTCGGGGGAAAAGGGCGGTCTTCGGGCCGCCCTTTTTCATGCGGCTCGGGTTTGCAGCTCCGCCATGCGCCCGCTCGCCGAAACCAGGCCCTCGGCGCCAGCGAGCGCGCCGGGGATCAATTCGAGGCCGAGGAAGCGGGCCGGGTCGACCGGCCCCGGCAGGCCGAGGCCGGTAACGGGTGCACGCCCGAAACCGAAACGCGCGTAATAGGGTGCGTCACCGGCCAGGATCACCGCGCCATGGCCCTTGACCCGGGCTTCGTTCAGCGCCCGCTGCATCAACGCCGCGCCGATGCCCCTGCCCTGATGTTTCGCATCAACCGCAATGGGACCGAGAAGGAGGGCGGAACCGGCCGATCCCGCGGTCACATCCCACAGGCGCACCGTGCCAATCAGGCGGCCATTGGCATCGATGGCCGTGAAGGCCAGTCCCTCGGACGGCACCCGGCCTTCGCGCAGGCGCTCGGAGGTCTTGCGCTGCCGCGATTTGCCGAGTGCGCGGTCGAGCAGTGCCTCACGGGCGGGAATGTCAGTGGCGGTTTCGTGACGGATGGTGACCATGGCAAGCCTCCAAAACACCGAGATTCGTCATTCCGGCGAAAGCCGGAATCCAGCTTTGCCATGGACCCCGGCCTTCGCCGGGGTGACGGTCTTTCGGGAAATCAGATCACATAGGCTTTCAGCGGCGCGAAGCCGTTGAAGGCGACGGCGGCGTAGGTCGTCGTGTAGGCGCCGGTGGCCTCGATCAGCACCTCGTCGCCGACGCTCAGCGTCAGCGGCAGGTTGTAGGGCGTCTTCTCGTAGAGCACATCCGCCGAGTCGCAGGTGGGGCCGGCGATCACGCAGGGACCCATGGCATCGCCGTCCTTTTCCGTGACGATCGGATAACGGATGGCCTCGTCCATGGTTTCGGCGAGACCGCCGAACTTGCCGATGTCGAGATAGACCCAGCGGTGGTTGTCGTTGGCATGCTTCCTCGAGATGAGGACGACTTCCGCCTTCACCACCCCGGCATTGCCCACCATGCCGCGTCCGGGCTCGATGATGGTCTCGGGGATGGCATTGCCGAAATGCTTGGTCAGCGCCTCGTGGATGGCATTGGCATAGGCGCCCGTTCCCGGCACCGGCTTCAGATACTTGGTTGGGAAGCCGCCGCCGAGGTTCACCATCTTGAGGGTGATGCCACGCACCTGCATGGCATCGAAGATTGCCTTCGATTCAGCCAGAGCTGAATCCCAGGCTTCCAGACGGGTCTGCTGCGATCCGACGTGGAAGGAGATGCCATGGGCTTCGAGGCCCAGGGCATGGGCTTGCATCAACACGTCGACGGCCATCGACGGTTCACAGCCGAACTTGCGCGACAGGGGCCATTCGGCGCCAGCGCCATCGGTGAGGATGCGGCAGAACACTTTCGCACCAGGCGCCGCGCGCGCCACTTTCTCGACTTCCTCGACCGAATCAACCGCGAAGAGGGCGACGCCAAACGCATGGGCCCGCGCGATGTCGCGCTCCTTCTTGATGGTGTTGCCAAACGAGATGCGGTCGGCTGAGGCGCCGGTGGCGAGCGCCATTTCGATTTCTGGAACCGAGGCGGTGTCGAAGCACGAGCCAATGTCGGCCAAAAGCTTCAGGACTTCGGGAGCGGGATTGGCCTTCACCGCATAGAAGATGCGGGTGTCGGGCATGGCGCGGTTGAAGGCGCGGTAATTCTCCGCGATGACGTCGAGGTCGACGACGAGGCAGGGTCCCTCGGGACGTCGGTCACGCAGGAAGTCGAGAATGCGGGCGGTGGCGGCCATGTCGAAGTCTCCCAAGTCAAGGGGTAAGCGCTGCCGGTGTCAGGGCGATGACACTTCTCCACGCGATGGAAACGTGGGTTGCCTGCCTCGTCCTGTTGTTCGCCTTGGTTTGACTGGGTTACCCAATCGCACATGGGGCAATGATAGTGGTGCCTCTCAGTAACCCCGGCCTTTGGAGGAGCCGGCAGAGACCAAAAAGCCCGCACCGTCGTTGCTTTGGGGAAATCCTTGAGGCACGTGCGACTTTGGGCGAGAGCGATATGATGGATTCGCGGTCTCCAATCAAGAAAAAATATGCGGATTGAGCAAATTTTTTATGAACAGGCTTTAAGAATTCTTTCCGCCGAAGGTGCTCCAGCCCGCCACCAGCCGGGTGAGGGTGGTAACGGCGCACAGGCCAGCATAGACATAGGCGATGGCAGCGAAATGCTGAGGCCACAGGCACATGGCGAGGAAGCAGGCGACGGTCTCGGCGCCCTCGGTCAGCCCGCCCAGATAGTAGAAGGATTTGGACGGATAGGCGGTGTTCTTCAAGCCCCGTTTCTCGGCGATGACGGCGAAGGCCAGGAAGCTGGTGCCGGTGCCGAGGAAGGCGGCGAGCAGCGTGGCGGCGGCGAGCGCGTTAAGGGCCGGATCGCAGACCGCGAAGGCCAGCGGCACGGCGGCGTAGAAGACGAAATCGAGGCCGATATCGAGGAAGGCGCCGCGGTCGGTGGCGGACGTGAGCCGGGCCAGCGCCCCGTCAAGGCCGTCGAGCGCCCGGTTGATGAGCAGCGGCAGGATGGCGATCCAGGTGTGGCCGGAAACGATCAGCGCGGCGGATATCATGCCGAAGCCAAATCCGGCCAGTGTCACCTGATCGGCCGTCAGGCCCAGGGCGGCGAAGCGGCCGGCGGCCCAGTCGATCAGTGGACGGAACAGTTTGAGGGCTTGGCCATCAAGCATCGCGGATCTCCCCGCTCTCACCGATAGTCAGAATGCGGGACCCCGGCGGCGCGTCGGCCCGGTCATGGGTCACCAGCAGGCAGGGGATGGCGCGGGCTGCAAGATGCGCGAAGACAAAACCGCGCAGGCTGGCGCGCAAGCTTGCGTCGAGCTTGTTGAAGGGCTCGTCGAGCAGCATGGCGGCGGGCCGTGCCAGCAGTGCCCGCATCAGCGCCACGCGCGAGCGCTCACCACCCGACAGCGTATGCGGGGCGCGCTCCGCGAAACCGCTTAGCCCGGCATCCTGCAAGGCGGCCTGCATTGCCGCTTCCCGTTCGCGCTTCGGCCCGCGCGGCATGCCGAACAGGAGGTTCTGGCCGGCCGTCAGGTGAGGAAACAGGAGATCGTCCTGGAACAGACGCCCGATGTTACGCGCTTCCGGCGCAAGCCCGCCCAGTGGCTTACTGTCAAGATCAACCTCGCCTGTGGCGTCAAACGGCAATTCAAGCTCGCCGGCGATGAGGGAGAGCAAAGACGACTTGCCCGATCCGCTCGGCCCCATCAGCGTGACGATCTCGCCCGGTTGAATGACGAGGCTGAACGGCGCAATCAAAGTGCGGCCGTTGAGGGCGATCGATAGGTGCTCAAGGCTCAGCGCCATCTGGGCCTCCCAGCCAGCCCGGCCATGGTGAAGGCAAGCAGCGGCGGAAGCGTCAAGGCCAGCGCATAGGCGGCGGTGAGCGCCCGGTTGCCCCCCGATGACAGCGTCAGGGCCTCCATCGGCAGCGTGGCGAAGCGCCCGGCGGCGATGAGTTGGGCCGGCACGAACTGCACCATGCTGACTGAAAAGCCAACGGCTCCCGCCATGGCGAGGGCCCCACGCAACAAGGGCGCCTTCACGCGCCACCACACGTGAAAGGGACCGGCCCGCAGCGACCGCGCCACGGCGGCATAGCGTGGGTCGAGGGCGCGGTAAGGCCCGGCCAGCACCACTGCCACATAGGCCAGAACCGGCGTCAGATGGGCGAGGAACAGGCCGGCAAGCGTCCCGGTGAAATCGATATCTAGAAACAAGCGATACTGCCCTGCCGCCACCAGCACCTGCGGCAAGCCGAGCGCGGCGAGCGCCAGCCCTAGCAGCCAGCGGTCGCGCCGCTCGGGTTGGGTCTCGAACCAGAGAACCACAGCCACGAGTGCGGCACCTGCCGATGCCGCCGCCAGAACGAGGCTGAGCATGAGGGGCGAACCATTGGCAAGGAGTCCGGACCACGCCACGGCGCTCAAGTGCTCGGGCCACAGCAGCGGATAGGGCCAGCGCGGGGCGAAGGACATCAGCAGCAGAAGCCCAAACGTCACGGCATAGAGGCACACGGTAACGGCGCCTACGAATGCTGCAGCCGTCCTGGGAACGGGAAGACGCGATGGCCCACTAGTTTGAAACGCTTGCCGGAGCTTCAGCGCCAAGCGCCAGGCAGTGATGCTCAAGGCGATCAGGCCCGCCAGAACAAGTGTCAGAAAGATCGCCCCCGCCGCGCCGCGCGCGTTGCTGGCCGCATCGGCATCGTTGAGATCGTGCCAGATCACCACCGCGAAAGTGGGCGGTTGCGTGGGGCCGATCACCAGGGCCATGTCGACGACGGTTGTTCCGTAGACCCAGACGATGAGGATGGGCCAGAACAGGCGCCGCAGCACCTGTGGCTGCACCACGCGCAGCCAGATGGAGCCTGGCCCGTGGCCAAGGCTTCGCGCCGCCCGCCACTGCCCATCAAGACCCGCCGCGAAATCGCCACGCGCCAAACCGCTCCACACCAGGCTCAGCAGGAAGGGGATTTCCTTGAGCGTGAGCGCCACGATCAGCGACAGCCCCAGCGGGTCCTGCGCCGTCACCCATTGCGGCGGGCTTTCGCCACCGGCGAGCAGCCGCGCCAGCAACCCGCCCGGCGCGATGAGCAAGGCAAAGCCGATGGCGAAAGCCAGATGCGGCAAGGCGAGGCCCGCCGCCGAAAACGCCTGAAGACGATTCCACAGCCGCGAGCGGTAGAGGCCCGCCGCGATGATCAGTGTACAGATGAGTGCCGCCGCCGTGGCGGCCGTGCCGCTCCACAGCGACAGGGCGATGCCGTGCCGGAGTTGCGGATGATCGAAAAGCGCTGCCCAGGCTGCGCCATCGCCGATTGGCACCAGCGCCAGCCCGAGGCTCCCCAGCAGCGGCAGGGCCCAGAGCAGAATGAGCGGGCCTAAGCCGAGGCCTTGCCTCATGCGCCGTAGCGTTCGAGCCAGGCCGCTTCGATGAGCGGCACCCAGCTGCCATGCGGCTCGGGGATGGCCGGAGCCGGATCGGTCACGGCCCCTGGCGCCGTCTGCCCGGTAAACAGCGCCGCCTCCCCGGGGCTCAATTTGTCCATCGCCAGCACGGTCGGATCGCCCCAAATCCCGAGATCGGCCTTGCGTGCCTGGGCCTCGGGAGACAGCAGGAAATCCGCCGTCACCTGCGCCGCCGCTTTCGCATGGGCATTGATGGGGATGGCCACGAAATGGGTGTTGCCGATGGTACCGTCCCGGTGCTGCCAGGCGATGGTGCCGGGCGGCAATTCGCCAGACGCCACAAGATTGGCGGGTTCGTTGGGATTGAAAGTGAGGGCGATGAGCAATTCGCCATCGGCCAGCATCTGCTTCATCTGGGCTTGCGTCTGCGGGAACTGCTTGCCCTCCCGCCAGAGATGCGGATGCAAGGCATCGAGCATCGCGAACAGCGGGCCCGCCGCCGCCACGAATTCGGTCTTGCCGATGCTCACGGACAGCAGCGAGCCGT
This sequence comes from Hyphomicrobiales bacterium, assembly GCA_031430715.1. GTDB lineage: Bacteria > Pseudomonadota > Alphaproteobacteria > Rhizobiales > Aestuariivirgaceae > Aestuariivirga. Next base: position 9,435 of record JANPCA010000241.1, read on the forward strand.
CGCCGATGGTCTCGATCAGCACCTGCTTGACGAAGGTGGTGCCGTGGAAATCGGGCGGTGCCGGATAGGTGACGCGGCCCGGATTGGCCGCGGCGAAGGAGACGAGTTCCGCGATCGAGCCGGGCGGCGCGGCGATCCTGGCGCCATCGCCGAAGAAGGTGAGCTGCGCCATGCCCCAGGGCGCTTCGAGACCCTCGGTCCCTTCGGCGAAATCGACCAGCACCGTGGGCTTGCCATCGGTGTCGGCGAAACGGAAATTCGGCAGGTCCGAGGCGAAGGGGCCGAACAGCAGGCGGTCCTGCTTCATCGCCCGGAAGTTTTCGCCGTTGATCCACACCAAGTCGACGCTGCCGGAAGCCTTGCCCGCCTTCACCTCGTCGCGCACCCGGCGCACCACTTCCGCCGTGTCGGCGATTTTCACGTGTTCGAGCGTGATGCCATGCCGGGCTTTGAGTATCCCGCCTGCCCAGGCAATATAGGCATTAATCTGCTCGGAACCCGCCCAGGCGTTGAAATAGACGGTCTGGCCCTTTGCTTCCGCCAAAACCGCATCCCAGCCGCCGGCCAAGCTGGGCCTGATCCAGGGCAGCGTGGCGGCGGCAATGGCGAAACCGCGGCGGGTCAGTTGCATCATCGTTTGTATCCTCGTTTCAGAATTGTCATAGGGCGCTGCCCAGCAAAAGGAAATCACGGCACGGCACCGCCAGTCAGATTGTCGTGATCGCTCAGCCCCCCTCGACCGCCCGCCGGAATTGCCATAGTGTCGCATCAGGCAAAACAGGGAGAGTATTTCATGTCATTCAAAGGGTTGATGTCTGCCGCCTTCGGCGCCGCGTTGCTGGTCATGGCGGCGGGCGCCGCCAAGGCCGAGAAGCTGGTCATCTCGAACTGGGACGGCTACATGCCGAAGGACATGGCCGAGAAATTCAAGGCCGCCACCGGCATCGACCTCGAAGTCTCGGTGCACGCCACCAATGAAGAAATCATGGGCAAGGTGACGGCCAGCGGAGGCGAGGGCTATGACGTGCTCTTCGTCACGTCGCCGTTTGCCGAAGCCCTCAACAAACTTGGGCTGCTCGCCCCGGTTGACCACACCAAGGTGCCCAACCTGGCCAACCTTTATCCGGAAGCGAAACAACTGCGGCACGATCCGGACAACACCTTTTCGGTGCCCTATTCATGGGGTACGACCGGCCTGTGCTACAGATCCGATCTTGTCAAGACGGCGCCCACCAGCTGGAACGATCTCCTCAATCCCGCCGAGGATCTGAAAGGCAAGATCACCATGCTGGCGACCGACCGCTGGCTGATGGCGGCGGCGTTCCTCGCCAACGGCATGTCGGTCAACACCACCGATCAGGCGAACCTCGACAAGGCGCGCGACCAGTTGATCCAGACCAAGCGCCAGCTGCTCGCCTATGACGACACGACCTTTTATTCGAAGCTCGTTTCCGGCGAAGCAGCACTGGTGCATGCCTGGGACGGCTGGTGCAATTACGGCATCGCCGAAAACCCGGCGATCAAGTTCGTCGTGCCCAAGGAGGGGTCGGATCTCTTCGTCGACACCATGGTGATCACCAAGGTGGCGAAGAACCCGGAAGCCGCCCACAAGTTCATCGATTTCGTGCTCAATGCCGAGAACGGCAAATGGGTGGTCGAGAACATCATGTACAAGACGCCCAACAAGGCCGGCATGGAAGCCATCGACAAGTCGATGCTGACGCAATACCCCAATATCGCCATGACGCCCGCCGACCTGCTCAAGAACGAACAGCTCCGCGACCTGGGCGATGGCATGAAGGCCTTCTCCAAGACCGTGTCCGAAATCATGGCGGCGAAGTAATCGCAATCCACCTCATGCTGAGGTGCGACCCCGGACATGTTCCGGGGGAGCCTCGAAGCATCGTCACGGGTACCGGCAGGACTCGTGGCCGGCGCTTCGAGGCCCCGCTACGCGGGGCACCTCAGCGTGAGGGACATCCGTAATGTCCCCCCGTCTCACCTCATGGCTGCTCATGGCGCCGGGCCTTCTCTGGCTCGGCCTGCTCATGGCCGTGCCCTGCCTGCTGATCTTCGTGCTGATCGGTTTCGAGCGCGGCACCTATGGTGGCATCGACTGGAACGCCGTCACGTTCGAAAACGTCAGCCGCGCCGCCGATCCGCTCTATCTCTCGATCTTCCTTGACAGCGCCCAGATCGCTGGGCTCGCCACCTTCACGGCATTGGTGATCGGCTATCCCGCCGCCTATGCCATTTCGAAGTCGCCGCCGGAACGCCAGACGGCGCTTTTGTTCCTCGCCATGCTGCCCTTCTGGACCAATTACCTGATCCGCACCTATGCCTGGATCGTGCTGCTCAATCCGGCCGGCCTCATCAACAACCTGCTGATGTGGCTGGGACTCACCGCCGAACCGCTGCCGCTGCTTTACAACAGGTTCGCCGTGGTGCTGGGACTGGTCTATGCCTACACGCCCTTCGTCATCCTCGCTGTCTACTCATCGCTGCAACGCCTCGATCCCTCTTATGCCGAGGCCTCGCGCGATCTGGGCGCCACGGCGGCCACGACGTTCTGGCGTATCACGCTGCCTTTAACGGCATCGGGTGTCGCGGCGGGCGCCGTCTTCGTCTTCGTCCTCTCCATCGGCAACTTCGTGACGCCCGACCTCCTAGGCGGCGGCAAGTTCCAGATGGTCGGCAATCTGATCTATGACCAATTCCTGTCGGCCCGTGACTGGCCCTTCGGCGCCACGCTGTCGGCGCTGCTGATCGCCATCATGATGGTGCTGCTGTTCGCGCAGGCCTGGACATCCGCCCACGCGAGAGGCGAGCATGCCGCGGCTTCTTAATATTCACCTGGGCGCCGTCTTCGCCTTCCTCTATTTGCCCATCGCCGTGCTCATGGTGCTGTCCCTGAACAAGTCGGGCCTGCCCACCGCATGGACCGGATTCTCCGTCGAATGGTATGGCAAGCTCGCCACCAATCCGAAGATCACCGGCGCTGCCTGGAATTCCTTGGTGGTGGCCTTCTGGTCGACGCTGATTGCAACAGCAATCGGCACCATGCTGGCGCTCGGTGTCGAGCGTGCCAGGCCGTCGGTGGCGCGCGACGCGCTGCTGTTCGCGCCGATGATCATTCCCGACATCGTGCTGGCCATCGCCTTGCTGTCGTTCTTCACATTGATGAAATTCACGCTCGGACTTCATTCCATCGTCATGGCCCATGTGGTGTTCAACATCGCCTTCGTCTCGGCGGTGGTGCGCGCCAGACTCAAGACCTATGACTGGTCGCTGAACGAGGTATCGCGCGATCTGGGCGCCACGGCGTTGGCAACCTTCTGGCACATCACTTTCCCATTGATCCGGCCATCGGTCATCGCTGCCGCGCTGCTCGCCTTCACGCTGTCGATCGACGAATTCATCATCGCCTATTTCACCGCCGGCGCTGGGCAATCCTCGACGACGCTGCCCATGCAGATCTATGCCATGATCCGCTTCGGCGTGACGCCGGAGATCAATGCCATGGCCACCGTCATCATGGGCTTGAGCTTCGTCATGGTCTTTGCCGCGCAACGGCTCAACCGCGGACGTATTCCGGGCGTTTGAGGGCTCTGCTTAGGAAAAAGGAAAAAGGAGAGAATCACATGGCGAAGACGGCGGCGAAGAAACCCACGAATAAAAAGACGAAGGTGAAGAAGGTCATCGCCCTGTTCCCGGAGGCGGCCTTCGGGCCGGCGCTGAACTCGGTAGGCATCGGCCAGGCGCTGCAAAAGCTCGGCCACAAGGTCGTGTTCCTGTCGGACCCGGGCTTCCTCGATGTCTACAAGGGCTATGGCTTCGAGGCCCATCCGGTCAATCTCTCGGAACCCCTGCCGCCCGAGGACATGGCCAGGTTCTGGGTTGATTTCATCAATGGCCACATCCCCAATTTCCGCAAGTCGCCCTATGACCAGATCGGCAATTACGTGAAGGGCTGCTGGGAGATGATCGTCGAGACGGCGAAATGGGCCGAGAAGGATCTGCCCGCCGTGCTCGAACGGGTGAAGCCCGACGTCATCTGCGTCGACAATGTCATTCTATTCCCGGCAATCAAGCGCTACGCCAAGGCGAACGGGAAGCCCTGGGTGCGCATCATTTCATGCTCGGAAAACGAGATCGAGGATCCCGACATCCCGCCGCATCTCTCGGGCTGTGCCGCCAAGGACAAGAAAGGCCACACCGCGTATCGGAAACATTTCAACGCGACGATCACGCCGATCCACGACAATTTCAACGCCTTTTTGAAATCGGTGGGCGAGAAGAAGTATCCGCTTGGCCAATTCTTCGAGGCGAGCCCGCACATGAACATCCTGCTCTATCCCAGCGCGGTCAAGTTCAAGCGCAAGCATAAGCTGCCGGCAAGACAGTTCCAGTATCTCGAAGGCTGTGTGCGCAAGGAAGTGCCCTACACAATACCGAAGTTCAAGGCGAACGGCGGGAAGCCACTTCTCTATGTGAGCTTCGGCTCTCTGGGATCGGGCGATACCGATCTCTTGAAGCGGCTGATCACGTCCATCGGCCGGATGCCAATCCGGGCGCTGGTCAATGTCGGCGACTATCTTGATCAGTATAAGGACATTCCGGACAATGTCATCGTCGGCAAGTGGTTCCCGCAGCCATCGGTGATCAAACAGGTCGACGCGGTGATCCATCACGGCGGCAACAATTCCTTCACCGAGTGCCTCTATTTCGGCAAGCCCGCCATCATCATGCCCTATGTCTGGGATGGCCACGACAACGCCATGCGGGTTCAGGAAACCGGCCACGGCTATAAGCTCGACCGCTACACCTGGACCGATGAAGAGCTAGAGGAAAAGATCATGCACATGATCGGTGGCAAGAAGATGAAGGCCAAGTTGAAGAAGACCTCGGAGGCGATGCGCGCCAAGCACGGACCCACCAAGGCCGCCAAACTCATCGACGGTCTCACCCGCCGGAAGATTGTGTGATGCCCGCGAAACTCAACTCCTCGGCCCCGCATCTCATTCACCCCGAGACCTATCCCGGCCCCTTCAAGGACTGGGGCGTCATCCCCACCATGATCGAAGGCCAGTCGCACACCAGTGGCGTTCTCATCCACAGGAGGCCCGATGGCCAGAGCGAGTCGGGCATCTGGATCTGCACGCCGGGCTATTGGAATTGCCATGTCACGCGCGACGAGTTCTGCCATTTCCTGCTGGGCCGCTGCACCTATACCCATGAATCGGGCGAGGTCATCGACATCCTCCCCGGCACCATGGCCTTCTTCCCGCAAGACTGGAAGGGAACCTGCCGCGTGCACGAGACGGTGCGCAAGGTCTATGTGATCAGGTAGGTCATGAGAAATCCGTCAATCGCCCTTCTTGTGCTCCTGTTCACCGCGTCTCAACTCTGGGCAGCATCCGGCGAACGGCAGCCATTCCCGAGCATCGAGGCGGAATATTTCTTCAATGGTGCCTACCGCAACTTTCCAGGACACAAGGCGCTTGCCGTCGGTTCTTACGGAAACTACGGTTACGTCTACCGGGCCAGGAACAAGAAGGAGGCTAACAAACTTGCGCTCCGCTACTGCCGCGAATCGCTGAAGCGCGACTATCCGAAGGAGGCCAAGTCACTGAGCTGCAAAGTGATCGCCTCCGGCAACAGTCTGGTTGAGCCGTTGCCCTGGGTGAGCGCGCCACCGTCCGCTTCCCCGCCGGGCACGGATATCCCGCTCGAACGCGGTTACAATGTTGCCCACAAGGGCGATGCCTTGAAGGGAATCATCCTTGCCGTCCACGGCTGCGACGGGCTGGGATGGCCGGTTTATAACCAGATCTGGGGCGAGTTCTTCGCGGCGCGTGGTTTTGACTTACATGCGCCTGACAGTTTCGCGGAGCCGCGGCCCGCCGCGGCCTGCGGTCAGGAAGACCGGTCCGTGTTTCTGTCCGAGCGGGCAATCGACAGCACACGGATCATCAAGCTCAGGATCGCGCAGACTTTGCGGTCGATCCAGGGTCTCAAGGACAGGCATCCTGGAACGCCGCTCTACGTCTGGGGACATTCCGAAGGCGGCTTCCTGGTTCAGTTTCTGGCGGCCGAAATGGCCGGCATCATCGTGACGGGCGAGGACTGCGGCATCGCGGGCTCCCCGATTGCGGCCGCGCCATCCACCCCGGTGCTGTACATGTTCGGCAGCGACGATCCGTTTGTCGACGCGTTCAAGAAGCCGGTCACCGAGAAGAGCGCGCGCAAGTGCCGTGGCATGGTCGGCAACCGGAGCAGCAAGGCCGTTGTCATCAAAGACAACGGCCACGGCTATTTTCCGTGGCGGCGGGACATTGCCAATGCCGTTCTCGATTTCATTGGCGAGAAGAAATGGGATCCGCCCGCACCGCGTTCGCCGGACGGCATTGCCCTGACGGAGAAAATGAAAATCGGCCTTGATCACTACGCCACGCTGGCACCGCATCGCGCCTTCGCCGCGGCGCCCGGCGGCGCCTTTGGCTGGGCGGTCAAGTGGCAGTACGCCGAAGATGCAAGGCAGTATGCGCTTTACAATTGCGCGGCGTTCGCCGGCGCAAGCTATTTCGAAATTGCCGGACAGCCCTGTGCGATCATCGATGAAGACGGCGAGAGCAAGATGAAGGATTGAGCCTCCGATGAAGCGGCTGTTCCATGGAATTCTCTGCCTCGTGCTCCTGAATGCAATTCCCGCCCGGGCCGCTGAGAACGTCGACCTCGAGCTGGTGCTGGCGGTCGATGCGTCAAGCAGCATCGACATTGCAGAGTATGCCCTGCAGCTGCGCGGCATCGCGGGCGGGTTCCGCGATCCCGCCGTGCGCGCCGCCATCCGTTCGGGGGCAAAGCGCCGCATCGCGGTGAATCTGGTGGTCTGGGCGGAGCAGAAATATGCCAAGCTCGCCACCGGCTGGCATGTGATCGCCAGCGATGCGGAGGCGGAAGCCTTCGCGGCACTGGTCGAAACGCTGCCGCGCCGCCAGTTCGGCGGCACCGGCATTGGCGAAGGCCTGTCCTTCGCGGTGGATGCCATCACCGGCAATGGCATCGCTGGCGCAAGGCGCGTCATCGACGTGTCGGGCGATGGCCGCGAGACACCGGCCGACGGCGTGGTGCTTTTGCCCGAAGCCCGCCGCGCCGCGATACTGGCCGGCATCACCGTCAACGGCCTCGCGGTCATTGATGAGGACGCCGGGCTGCTGAACTATTTCCGCGACCACCTGATCGCCGGGCCGGACAGTTTCGCCATGACGGCCAACGACTATTTCGATTTCGCGCAAGCCATCCGCGCCAAGCTCTACCGCGAGATCGAGGCGCATCCGGGGATCAGCATGGCGGCGGCTCGAAACGGGGCAAGCTGACCTCACCGTGGCGGTGTCCAGGCCGCTGCTTTGTTGTTGCCGCGGTCGATCGTCAAGAACTGGCCGGCCTTCACCTTGTAAGCAACGCTCCACTGGCCATCGGGCCACTTCACACGAAGCTCCGCATCCTCGGAAACGCCCAGCCCGGCATGAATCCAGCCGGACTGGCCCGAGGCATGGCCGCCGCCCAGTGTGATTTCGCGTAGTGCTACTTTGTCTCCGCACTTCACTTCGAGCCAGGAGCCGATGGCGTCGCGGTTGGCCCCCGGCTGCTTCAGCCTCACCTCAAGCCAGCGGCCAGCGTTGGCGCTGGTATTGCGCCAGACTTGCGCCTTCTCCCAGCGGTTCACCACGACGAGATCGATCAACCCGTCGAGATTGAAATCGGCGAGTGCCGCGCCCCGCGACGTGGCGGTGCTGGCGACACCCGCCTTGCCGGCAACCTCTTGAAACTTGCCGTTGCTCTGCTGGAGCAGCAGATTGTTGGGATCCTTCATGGCGAAGTCCGGCATCTTGGCGACATTGCCCTTGGCGATGAACAGGTCCGCCAGCCCGTCGTTGTTGACGTCCTCGAACTGCGTATGCCAGGCGGTGCTGGGCTTCAGATCATCGCCCATGAAGGGCCGATGCGCCGTGACTCCCTTGGCATACGCGATGTCCTTATAGGAGGGCTTGGGGTGGCCGTCCGCCGGGACCTCGGCCAGCGTTTGCAACTTGTTGTCGGCCATGCTGGTCAGAAAATATTCCGCATAGCCATCGCCGTCGAGGTCGGTGCTGGCTATCCCCATGCCCCAGATGCGCAGGTACTTCCAGCCCTCGGCCTCGGTGTAGAGAACGGGTGCCTGGCCGGGCTCGGCATGCCACATCTGTTCCTGTCCGCCCTCGTAATATTCGCGGTCGTTGGAGACGCGCAAACTTGGCGTGCCGGACTTGTTCCAGTCGGTGAACAGCATCGACAGCGCGCAGAAACTGGGCTTCAACGCCAGCGGTTTTGCAAATCTCCGCGCACCGCCCTCGGGCCGGTGCAGCCAATTGTCGGTGCACGACCCCCAGGGCGAGAGCTCCTCGCGGCGGTCGATATAGTTGCCGATCGCAATCGTCGGCCAGGACGCGCCATCTTCCCAGGTTGCGGCCAGCGCCGTCGACCAGGCGTCGCCGCCATCGAAGCTCCAGGCTTCATTGGCGGGCTCGAAGCGGCAGTTGCCAAGCCCCCGCATCACAATATTCCCGCCGACCCGCAGCAGCACCACATCCACGTTGCCGTCGCCATCGATATCAATGGGGTAGGTGCCCGTCACGCTATCGAGCTCAAGTCCGCTGGCCTGCGCCCTGAAGCGCAGTTCGCCGCCTCTGAGACTGTCATTCACGTAGAACTTTGCGGGCGCCGTGCCTCCGGCAAGCAGCAGATCGGGGTAGCCATCGGCGTTGCAGTCGAAGGCTGCAGCGCCGCCGCCAGCCATATATTCCCAATCGCCCTCATAGGTGCTGTCGACACCGGAGGTTGCCGTCTCCTCGGAAAAACTTGGAATGGGCGATGGCTCAGCGCCAAGGGCCGCTCCGCCAAGGGTCAGCCCGGCCGTCACACAGCATGAAGATATCAGGCGCATGTGCTATCTCCGTGTGCGCAAGGCGTTGGCATAGGCGCCGATGCAGCGCCCTTGATCCAGGCCGCGCTCGATCGCGGCGCGGAAGTGAATGCCGCCATACAGTCTCGAAATGCCCGCTTCGTTGGCCGCCGCCCAGAAGCTTTCGAAGCGGCGCGGCTTCAAGCCATCGCGTTCGGCGGTTGCATCCTCGAACGCGAAGTTTTCGCCGAACATTTGAGTGAGCACCGCTGCCGCCGCACCCGATTGCGTGCTGTGGCCGCTGGGGTATTCGGGAAAAGGCGGGGTAATCAGCAGCGGCTCCCATTTCGGGTCGATAACCCGGCGGATATAAGTCACGGGCCGCAGCAGGTCATATTCGAACTTGGCACTCCAGCAGCCGACGAAGGCATCGGCCAGCGCCAGCCCGAGCCGCGCCAGAACCTCGGCATGGCGGTCCACATCGGCATGGCCGCGCTCGAGGATTTGCAAACTGATCGATATCCAATGCCCCGGTGGCGTTGTCGACAGCATGGCATCGTCGGCCCAGAAGCGGGCGATGGCGCGCTGTTCAGGGCTCATGTTCTTCCGGGTTTCAAAGACTTCCAGGGCTTGCCTATGGAATTCCGACCCTTTGTCCTCGCTATATTGCGGCGGAGCTGGCAGCGGACAAGCCGCGCCGTTGGGCATGGCGAAGGTGCGTTTCTTTCCCCAGTCCGGCAACAGCGGCTTTTGCTGCTGGGCGATCAGGCTGGTCGGCACCCAATGGGCGGGATCGGCGGTCAGCTCATAATTCACTGGAAAGCCCATGTTCTCGATGACAGCGCCACCATCGCTTGCCGCCCATGCAAGGATGTGATCGGCGATGGCCAGGCCCTGTGCTTCGCTGCGCGCCACGACATCGGCGGCAAGCCCCGCCACAACCTCACTGCGCAGCTTTTGGGCGACTTTCGTCAAGACCCGCTGTCCGGTCGGGCCGGTGTTGTTGAACAGATTCTGTACAACGGGTGTGAGCGCCGCATTGAGCACCACGGCTTCGTCATAGACCTGGTCCGCCGCGCGCCGCGGCGTGGGCTTCAGTCCGTTCAACTGGCCCGCCAGAGATCGGAGGTTCGGGGAACCCCCGGCCACGGCTTCAAGCGCCGTGACCCCGATATAGGCAAGCGACCGGCTCGCCACCGGCGGCGAATAGGTCGCTGTGTGGCGCACCAGTTCGAGCGCCACCTTGTACCAGGTCTGCAGAACCGCGGTGGGCGGCGTGACGGGTTGTGCCGCCATGGCGGCCGGCCCTCCGCCGCATATCAGCGCGGTCAGCAGCAGTGCCGCTGCCGCCAGCCTATGGAAAACTCTCATGCGCTTTCCTCCATCACGAGTTGGCGTTTGGCGGCCGGGCCATGCGCGAAGACCTCCCGGTCGAGATGGCGCAGCGCGCCATCGATGGTGCCCTTGATGATCATGTCGGTGTCGATGGGGACGATGTCGATTTCCAGATTGCGCCGGAGTTCGTCGACGACGCCCGCCTCGATGGCGGCGCGAAGATGCGGCTCGATGAACTCCATGGCGCGTGTGCCCGGCCCCACCAGCACGATGTGTGAGGGGCTGAGGAGCGCGATCAGCCGGGCAAAACCATAGCCCAGCGCTTCGCCGGCCTTGGCATAGGCCTCGAGCGCCCGGGCCTCGCCGCGCCGCGCCGCGGCCTCGAGTTCGAGCAGGTCTTCCTGCGGCACGGCCGAATGGGTCATCAGGATATCGTCGGGATTCTGTTTCGCCCGGCGCATGATGCCGTAATCCGCCGCATAGGCCTCGATGCAGCCGCGCCGTCCGCAGCGGCACAGGGCGCCTCCCGGTTGATGATTCATGTGGCCGAATTCGGCCGCCGCCCCCGTGGGGCCATGATAGACCTGACCGTTGATGACGAGGCCCATGCCGACGCCATAACCGATGAAGGCCATGGCGGCGGTGCCGCCATAGCGCGTCCGGTCGAGGCCGATCAGGCCCTCGGCGATCATGTTGGCGTCGTTGGCGACCGTGCACGGAATGCCGAGGGCGCGCCGCAGCGGTTCCTGCAGCGCAATGTTGCGGTGCCGGAAGGCCGGGCTCCACACGATAGTGCCGGCCCTTGAATCGGCCACCCCCTGGACGGCAATGCCGATGCGGGCGATGCGTCCGGGCGGAATTTGGGCGTGGGCCAGGAACGCCGCGATCTCGCCCGCCACCATCGCTCCGAAACTCTGCGGCTGGGCTTCGTAGGTGGCGATTTTCGCGGTCAGGCGCTGGAAAATCGCACCGCGGCCGTCGGCGAGTGCCAGCTCGATACCGTCGATCGATATCTTGACGGCGAGCACATGGGCGGATTGTGGATTGAGGTCGAGCTGGGTCAGCGGCCGGCCGCGCCGCATCGGCACCACCGGCGCCTGCTCGCCGCCGGCCTCCTCAAGGATGCCGTCGGCAATGAGCTGTGAGGAAATGGAGGTGATCGAGGCCGGCGACAGCCCGGTATGACGGCCGAGTTCGACGCGGGCCAGCGGGCCCTGCTGGCGCAGCGCATCGAGCACCAGCCGCCGGTTCTGGCGCCGCACCAGATCGCTGTCGGCCTTCTCCCGCATGACCTCCCTTTCGCAGGTGCAACATTTTGCTTGCGTTGCACAATTTCATGTTTTTATTTTTGGATATTGACTCAGAAGCGAAATTGCCGCAACATTTTTTTGGACGCCGAAATAAAACAAGCAGACACGCCCATGGCCCAGGACCCCGTGCGCACGGCTCAAAAAGCTGGCTCAGGGAGGCGTCCCACGGGGGTCATCGTGGCCATTGAGGAGGACCCAAGAATGACCGTTAAGTTTCTGACCCTGGCGGCCGGCGCGTTGATGCTCGGCATGTCGTCGATCGCGGCCCAGGCCGCCGGCAAGACCATCGCCGTGTCGTGGAAGACCTTCCAGGAAGAGCGCTGGAAGACCGACGAAGCCGCCATCAAGGCCGTCGTTGAAGCCGCCGGCAACACCTATGTCTCGACCGATGCCCAGCTCTCCGCCCAGAAGCAGGCCGCCGACATCGAAGGCCTGATCTCCCAGAAGGTCGATGTCATCATGGTCGTCGCCTATGACAGCGATGCGATCCTGCCGTCCTTCAAGGCCGCCTCCGACGCAGGCGTGAAGATGCTCTCCTACGACGTGCTCGTGGAAGACCCGAATGCTCTCTACGTGACATTTGACAACGTTGGCGTCGGCCGAATCATCGCCCAGGAGGTTCAGAAGGTAAAGCCCGAGGGCAACTATGCCTTCATCAAGGGTGACAAGGGCGATCCGAACGCCACATTCCTATTCCAGGGCATGATGGAAGTTCTGAAGGAAGCGCTTGACTCCGGCAAGATCAAGAATGTCTGCGAGACCTTCACCGACGCCTGGAAGCCAGACAATGCCCAGAAGAACATGGAACAGTGCCTGACCTCGACCGGCAACAAGGTTGATGCCGTCCTGTCTGAAAATGACGGCATGGCATCCGGCGTTGTCGCGGCTCTCGAAGCCCAGGGCATGGCCGGTATTCCAGTGGGCGGCCAGGACGGTGACTTGGCGGCGATCAACCGCGTGGCCCTCGGAACCCAGACGGTTTCGGTGTGGAAGAACGCCCGCGACCTCGGCAAGGTTGCGGCCGAGGCTGCCAACGCCATTGCCGATGGCGTGGACCCCACGACGCTTCCCGGTGTCGGCAAGTTCTCCGGCGGTGCCAAGGGCATTGAAGTCAACGCCATCCTGCTGGCGCCGACCCCGATCACCAAGGCCAACCTCAGTGTCGCCATCGATGCGGGCCACATCACCAAGGATCAGGCCTGCGCCGGCGTCGCCGCTGGCGCCGTGCCGGGCTGCTAATCCGCTTGCGTATTGGCAAGGACTGAAACAGAATTGACCGCGCCATCCGGAAGGGTGGCGCGGTTTTGCATTAAATAGAAGAGCCGTTTTCAAATGGCCGCAACGCTCAAGGGGAGGCACCGTATGTCCAAGCAACCGAGTTCGAGCGCGAGCCCCGCGCTGACCGACGACGGCCCAGTCCGCCGTTTTCTCAACGCCACCGAGATCGACACCCGCATGATCGGCATGATCGTGGCGCTGCTGTTGATCTGGTGCGCCTTCGACATTGCCAGCGGCATCCTGCGTGGAAACTTCGGCGGCCTGCTCGGCGGCTCCTTCCTGACACCGCGCAACCTGTGGAACCTGCTGAACCAGACGGCATCCATCGCCATCATGACGTCCGGCATGGTGCTGGTCATCGTCATGCGCCAGATCGACCTGTCCGTCGGCTCGATGCTGAGCCTCATCGCCGTCGCCGGCGGTGTGTTGCAGGTCTATCAACTCGCTCCAAGCCTTGGCGTCGGCCATCCCGCGATCTGGATCATGGCGATCATTGCCATTCTGGCGCTTGGCACCGCCATCGGCGCCTTCAATGGCTATCTGACCGCCTACGCGCAAATCCCGTCCTTCATCGTGACGCTTGGCGGATTGATCGCCTACAGCGGCGTTGCCTTCCTTCTGGCCAAGGGTGAAACCGTGGCGCCCATGGACAAGACCTACAAGATCCTGGGTGGCACCATTCCTGCCTCCTGGATCGGGCCGTTCTGGACGTGGACACTCTCGCTCATCGCTTGCGCCTTGATTGTCTTCGCCATCGTCAATGGCCGCCGCCAGCGCATCCGGTTCAAATTCCCGCTGCGCCCGGTCTGGGCTGAAGCGACCTTGGCGTCGCTGGGCAGCGTGATCGTTCTGGGCGCGGCCTGGATCGTCAATTCATACCCCTGGCCGCCCAAGCTCGCCGAAGCCTATGCCAAGGAAAACAACATCGCCATTCCGGCCGGCATCGAGGACAAGGGCGGCAACGCCATTTGCATGGCGGCGGACTTGGTGGTTCGCTGTGTTGAAGGCTTCACCATCGGCACCGGTTATGCGGCGCCAGTGCTCGTCGCTTTCGCCATCGGCGCCGTCTTGACCTTCATCGCCAGCCGCACCCGCTTTGGACGTTATGTCTATGCCACGGGCGGCAATCCGGAAGCCGCCAACCTCGCCGGTATCAATACCAAGCTGCTGACGGTCAAGGTCTTCGCATTGATGGGCTTCCTGGTCGGCGTATCGGCCATCATCTCGTCGGCCCGTCTCGATGCCGCCACCAATGCGCTCGGTGGTCTGAACGAACTCTATGTGATCGCCGCGGCGGTCATTGGCGGCACCTCGCTGGCCGGCGGTGTCGGCACCATCTACGGCGCCATCCTTGGCGCCCTGCTGATGCAGTCCATCCAGTCCGGCATGGGCCTGCTCAATCTGCCGGCAGCCTTCCAGAACATCGTCGTCGGTGCCGTTCTGGTGGTCGCCGTCTGGCTCGACCAGATCTACCGCCGCAACGTGAAGTGAGGAGACAATCATGGCCAACACCCCCCTCATCGAAATGCGCGACATTTCCATTGCCTTCGGCGGCATCAAGGCCGTCGACCGGGCATCCGTCGATCTCTATCCCGGCGAAGTCGTGGGCCTCCTCGGCCACAATGGCGCGGGGAAATCGACGCTGATCAAGGTCCTGTCGGGCGCCTACAAGCGCGATTCCGGCCTGATCTTCATCGAGGGCAAGGAAGTGGCGATCAACAATCCGCGCGACGCCAAGGCGCTGGGTATCGAGACCATCTACCAGACGCTGGCTCTGGCCGATAATGTCGATGCCGCCGCCAATCTCTATCTCGGGCGCGAATTGCGCACCGCCTTCGGCACGCTCGACGACGTGGCGATGGAAGCCGAGACACGCAAGGTGATGCACCGCCTCAATCCGAATTTCCGCCGCTTCAAGGAGCCGGTGATGAAACTCTCCGGCGGCCAGCGCCAGTCGGTGGCCATCGCCAGGGCCATCCACTTCAACGCACGCATCCTGATCATGGATGAACCGACGGCAGCACTTGGACCCCAGGAAACGGCCCAAGTCGGCGAACTCATCAAGCAATTGAAAGCCGAAGGTATCGGCATTTTCCTCATCAGCCACGATCTCCACGACGTGTTCGATCTCGCCGACCGGCTGACGGTGATGAAGAACGGCAAGGTGGTGGGCTCGGCAGCGATCAAAGATGTCGATCACGATGGCGTGCTCGGCATGATCATCGCCGGCAAATGCCCGCCCGGCGCCATCCCCGGCCCCGGCGCGTTGCAGAGTGCCGCCTGAGACCGTGACCGGCTTCGATATCGTTGCCATCGGCGAGCCGCTCTATGAGTTGAACCAGCAGCCTGACGGGCGCTTCCTGCCCGGCACCGGTGGTGATACCCTGAACGTGGCCATCGCCGCGCAACGCTTGGATGCGCGGGCGGCCTACGTGACCAGGCTCGGTACCGACCTGTTCGGCGATGCGGTCATGGACGTGATGCTCCGTGAACGGATCGATTGCACGGGCGTCAGGCGCGATGCGGCGGCGCCGACCGGCCTCTATTTCGTGACGCACGGACCCCAGGGTCACCGTTTCACCTACCGCCGCGTGGGCTCCGCCGCCAGCCTCATGACCCCGGATGATCTCGACCCCAAGGTCATCGCTGGAGCAAAATTCCTGCACGCCTCCGGGATCAGTCAGGCCATCAGCGAAAATGCCGCGGCAACCGTGATGGCGGCGATCCGCATGGCGAAGGCCGCCGGCGCCAGCGTTTCCTACGATACGAATTTCCGCCCGAAACTTTGGTGCGCGGACGATGCCTGGCCGGTCATCGCTGCCGCCGCCAAGACAGCCGATATTCTGAAAACCTCGGCCGAGGACTGTGCCGCATTGATTGGTCTCACCGATCCCGCCGACATCGCCGGCCACTTCCTCGGGCTCGGCGGCAAGGCGGTGGTGGTGACGCTGGGGCACGATGGCGTGCTGCTGGCAAGGCCTTCAGGCCTGCTGCGGGTGCCGGGCTTTGCCGTTGACGCGCTCGACGCGACGGGGGCCGGTGATGCCTTCACCGGTGCCATGCTGGCCGAGCTGGCGCTGGGCCGCCCGCTTGAGGATGCGGTTCACTTTGCCAATGCCGCCGCCGCCCTGTCGACCTTGGGCTACGGCGCCATCGCACCCCTTCCCCGGCGCGGCGGCGTCGAGGCTTTCATGAAACGCCAGGGCAATTGATTTACATCATTGCGGTCAGGCCGCGGCCTGAGGTCAACAATGACGTATCATGGCCAGTCTTCCGAATTCCAGTCTTGCCCGAAATCCGCTCGATGTCATCGCCCATGCCCACGCCATGCAGGTGCAGCTGTGCGATGTCCTGGAGCGCATTGCCGATGGCCTGCCCGATGAGGTGGACCGCCGCCTCTGCGCCCAGGCCGCCGCCATCCTCCAATTCGATCTGCCGCTGCATCACCAGGATGAGGAAGAGGGTCTGTTTCCCATCCTCCGGCAGCGGGCTCGTGTGGATGATGGACTTGAGGACATCCTCGACCGGCTTACCGGCGAGCATGCCGCCGACACGGATTTCGCTTCCGAAATCGCCGAGTGCCTCGATACGCTGGGCCAGGGTGGCCGCCCCGCGAATCCCGAGATGGTCGGCTACATGCTGCGCGGCTTCTTCGAGCGCTACCGGCGCCACGTCGAATGGGAGAACACGCTGGTCTTGCCGCTTGCCAGGCAACGCTTCGGACCGGAGGATCTCATGGCGCTGGCCGCCCGGATGAACCTCAACCGCACGAAGCGGGCGTGAGCCCCAGCGCCTTGCGCAAGTGTGCGAGGATCAGGTTGAGGCCTCGCGCCCCGGTTTCCGCCGAGGCCTTCACCGCACTTGCCGTGTACCAGCGCGCCGCATCTATCTTCTCCATGTCGGCGGCTTCGGGGCAGAGTGCCAGCATCAGCGATGTCTCGCCTTCCCCGGCATGATCGAAGGGATATTGCGCCGTGATCTCAGGGGTCATCAGGGGATGCAATTTGATCCAGTTGAAGGGATCGGCGCCACTTGTCTGTTTGGCATAATAATCCGCCATCGCGGCGTCGCCCCACCAGCCCTCGCCGCGCGATTTTTCCAGGAAGGCGAAGATCGCCTGCCTGGCGCCCAGCTTGAAGGCGAGATCGGTCGGCATGCCGGCGCCGAAATTCTCGGTCTGATGATGGATCACGGCATGGATGTTGCGAAACCCGATGCGCAGCAGGCTTTGGAACAGATCCCGTGCCAGGGGATTGAGTGCCGCGGCCTCGACCTGAACCGATCCCGTCCCTTCCGGTGCTTCGACCGCATAGCTCGCCGCGCCATAGGAGAAGGGCGGCAGGATCACCAATTCCGCTTCCGCTTCGAGAATGGAGAGCGTCGCGGTGACGGCCAGCGTGTCCATGCCCACCGCCAGATGCTCGCCGTGATATTCAAGGACGCCCAACGGCAGCACCACCGGCAGGTTCCGGGCGATGGCATCGCGGATTTGGTGCGGCAGCATCATTTCATAGCGCATGTGACAGGCCTCCCATGAAAGGCTCGACGGCGTGAAAAACCTGTCCTAGTCTCCGCCCCACAAGAAAAAATGCAAGTGCTGCACCGGGGTGAGGGACATTCATGGCTTCTGTCGAAATTGTCGATGTGCGCAAGGCCTATGCCGATCAGGAGGTGATTCACGGGGTGTCCATGAACATTGCCGACGGCGAGTTCGTGGCCCTGGTCGGTCCCTCGGGCTGCGGAAAATCGACCCTGCTGCGCATGATCGCGGGCCTCGAGGAGATTTCGGCGGGCGACGTGATGATCGGCGACCGCGTGGTGAACGGCTTGCAGCCCAAGGACCGCGACATCGCCATGGTCTTTCAGAACTACGCGCTCTATCCCCATAAGACGGTGGCCCAGAACATGGGCTTCGCCTTGCAACTGCGCAAGGCGCCGCGCGCCGAGATCGACGCCAGGGTGAGGAAGGCCGCCGAAATCCTCGACCTCGTGCCCTACCTCGGGCGCTATCCGCGCCAGCTTTCGGGCGGCCAGCGCCAGCGCGTCGCCATGGGCCGCGCCATCGTGCGCGATCCGAAAGTCTTCCTCTTCGACGAGCCGCTCTCCAATCTCGACGCCAAGCTGCGCGTCCAGATGCGCGCCGAGATCAAGGAACTGCACCAGCGCCTCAAGACCACGACCATCTATGTGACCCACGATCAGGTCGAAGCCATGACCATGGCCGACCGCATCGTGGTGCTGCATGACGGCATCGTCGAACAGATCGGTTCACCCCTCGAACTCTATGACCGCCCCGCCAATCTCTTCGTGGCGGGCTTCATCGGCTCGCCCTCCATGAACCAGTTCAAGGGCATTATCCGGGGCGGGCCGAAGCCCTTTTTCGAAACCAGCGACGGCACCAGGCTGCCGCTTGCCAAGGTTCCCGCCGATAGCGATGGCCGCGCCGCCGTCTATGGCACGCGCCCCGAGCATTTCACCTTAGGGGGCGATCTGCACATCGCCGTGACGGTGATCGAACCGACCGGGTCGGAGACCCAGGTACTGGGCAAGATGGCCGGTGAAAAGGTTATCGGCGTGTTCCGCGAGCGCATCAACACCAGGCCCGGCGAGATGCTGGCGGTGACGCCTGATCTTTCCGTCGTGCATCTTTTCGATGCGGCGAGCGGCAAGCGCATCGGCTGAAAGCGGGCGCCTTGCCGGAAAACTTGCCGCGCGTGAACAAACACCGCTCGGTTTCGTTGACATCACGCCCGCAACTTGCATAGTTTGAGGAGCGTTCATCACTTCAAGAAGGTCATGCACCATTTGGCGGCGCAATCAGTGGCCGCCAGGGAACCATACCTCAACTGGCCGGACGCGATTTGGGAGGATCCAAGACATGAAAACCGAACTCTACAACATGCTGAGCCGCCGCTCGGTCCTGAAGGGCGCTGCTGCGGCATCGGCGATTGCGGCCACGGGCACCAATGTCCTCGCGCCGTCACCGGCCCTGGCGGCCGACGATCTGCGCGCCCAGATTCTGGCCATTCCAGGCGTCGGCAAGGGCCAGCCCACCGATGCCGATTGGCAGAAGGTCGGCGAAATGTGCCTCGGCGCCACAAAGGAGTCCGTCAAGGAAGGTGAATTCGCGGGTGTCGAACTGTCCTTCATGGGCCTCAACAACCAGAATCTCCACAACGTGCTGTATCGCGGCCTGCTGAAACCCTGGGAGACCTACACCGGTGCCAAGATCAGCTGGATCGATCTGGCCCAGGCCGACTACAATCCGCGCCTGCAGCAGGCGATCGCCACCGGCACCGTCGATTTCGACGTCGCCGAAATGGGCGCACCCTTCGAAGGTGACGTTTGCGGCAAGGGCCTGGCCTCGGAGATGCCCGACTGGGTCAAAAAGCTCATCGACATGGACGACTATGTCAATTACCTCAAGGCACCGGTCGGCACCTGGAATGGTAAGACCTACCGCATTTCCTGCGACGGCGACTGCCACAACTTCAACTATCGCACCGACGTGTTCGCCGATGCGGGCCTCGCCGAGGAATGGAAGAAGGCCGGCAACGACACGCCGTGGGGCGTTCCTACGACCTGGCAGCAGGTGCAGGCCGCCACCAAGTTCCTCAAGGGCAAGCAGCTCAACGGTCAGGATCTCTATGGCTATCTCGATCCGACCAAGGCCTGGGGCGGATTCGCCTTCTACTTCCTGGGCTCGCGCGCCACCGCCTATGCCAAGCATCCCGACGACAAGGCCTGGTTGTTTGACGTTGACACCATGAAGCCGCGCATCAACAATCCGGCCTGGGTGCGCGCCATCCAGGACGTGCTCGACGCGCTGCCATACGAACCGGCCGACCAGCTCAACGCCGATCCCAACACCTGCGGCTTCTTGCAATTCCTCACCGGTACCGGCTCGATGGTCGCCTGGTGGGGCGATGTCGGCTCGAATGCCAAGACCAACGATACCTCGGTCATCGGCGACGTTTGCGGGTTCTCGATCCTTCCCGGTTCGGACGATGTCTACAATTCCAAGACCGCTGCCTGGGACAAGCTGGCGGGCGGCCCGAACCACGCGCCCAACATGGCCTATATCGGCTGGGGCATCTACGTGATGGCCCGTGTCGACAGCGATCCGGTCAAGCAGAAGGCGGCCTGGTCTCTCGCCGCTCATCTCGGCGGCAAGGACGTTTCGCTGTGGCTACGACTAATAATAGATTCAACTTCAGAAACGGCAGCCTCATAGCGCCAGTTTTCGGGCGGTTGAG
>JANPCA010000242.1:0-6259 GCA_031430715.1 Hyphomicrobiales bacterium
GGGGTTCGAATCCCTCCCCCTCCGCCACCCAAACGCCCCTGACATCCAACTGTCTCTTTCGGCGCACGGTGCGTTGACACATCCCTAATGCGTGAGCGTCCTTCGCGCAGCAGCGTAGGAGTGCTGGGCGCGTGTCCGCCCTTCCGTTGTTTACTTTGCATTTGACCACGAGGCGTGGGCGGGGAACCTCGTTCTGGCATCGAACCGGACACTTTGGGCGTTCAGCTTCGCTGGGCTGCCGACATGGGTGGTGCCCGGCAACGAGGGTCGCCCGACAGCCTTCGGCTGGGGCGGAGAGTGGCCTTTCGTTGCGTTCTGCATAATGGTCTGACATGGCGCGGCGCGAACTGTCGCCATCAAGTAGGTTTCACTGCGATCCGGCCATATGCCGACACGCAGCGTCTCACAAAAGGCCGCTCTCAAGCGCATAGATCGCAGCGCCTGCCCGGGTCGAGATCCCGAGTTTGTTGTAGATGTTTGTGACATGCCGTTCCACCGTCTTGGGGGAAAGCCCAAGAGAGCTTGCGATGGCCGCGTTGGTTTCCTCGCGCGCGACATGTTGCAGCACTTCGATTTCGCGTTCCGACAGGCCGATTCCCGCGGCCCGGCGCGTGCGGGCGCCACTTTGCCCGGCCGCCGTCAGAACCGCGTCTACCGCATTGCGGTCGAACACACCGGCCTTTGCCTCTGCCGAAAGCGTCGAGGCCGCTTCCGGCTCGGTCATCTGTTGCCGATGCGGCCGCGTTTCGGTCAGCGCGCACCAGGCGTTGGCCGCTGCCAGCAACCGCGCCTTTGCGGAAATGGCGGTCGCCGCAAGCCCGCGATGATAGCCCGATCCATCAAGGCGCTCGTGATGCGCGCCGCCAAGCGCGCCGATCGGTGCCAGGACCGGGCTATCGGCGAAGATGCGCTCAGTTAGGTAGCTGTGCAGCCTGATCCGCTCGTGTTCGGCCCGATTGAGAACACCGGGCTTGCAGAGCAAGCTTGACTGCACGCCGATCCGGCCGACGTCATGGATCAGTGCCGCATGGGTCACCTGCGCGACATCGGCGGCAGACATGCTTGCTGCGCGGGCGGCAGCGCCGGCGATGGCCGCGACGCGCCGGGAATGGCCAAGCATGTGCGTCGACTTCAGATCGCCAAAGTCTGCGACCGCGCTGAGGCCGAGGTCAATCCTGTCGCCCTGGAGCCAGACGGGTCCGCCGGGCTCGGCGTCCAGAACCTGCAGCGTCAGATCCGGCTCATCGAGCCCCGCAAGAAAATGGACGGGGTCTTGCGCGAACAAAGTGGCGATTGTCGGGTCAAGGGTCGAACTCGCCCGCTTCCGGACCCGCGCCCCGACCTCGGCTGCCCCCCGGCTCGTGCTGTCCAGTCCGGCCTGATAGGCGACATGGACGACCCGCATCGGCAAGCTGATCGCCTCGCCCTGCGCCAGTCTCTGCGTGCTCAGACCGTCCCAACGCTCGTAGACATGCGCGAGCCCGGCGACAACGACCGGCCCCAGACCAAACCGCTTGGCAAACAATTCTGCTGCCTCGCAGTGGTTTCGGTGGTGTTGCGCGAACTGCGGCGAGCCGAGGGAGGCCGCCATCTGTTGGGCCATCGCGCGCGCCTCGGCTTCCGGCATGACGGCGCCAAAGGCCCGCGCGATTTCAGGCACGATCTCGTCATCCATCGCGGCCAAAACGTTGCCCAGCGCCAGTTCGTCCACGTACTGCGATGTCGCGTGCGCGGTCGTTGAGCAGCCGACGAACCGCAGGATCGCTAGATAGTAGGCGGCCTGGATCTCTGCGGCATCAAGGCCGGCCGCCTGTGCCAACCGCTTGGCGATCAGGGCGGTTCTATGGACAGTATGGGTCGGAACGCCGATCCCCAGATCGATCGCCAGCGCCAGAGACCAAAAAATGTCCGCCAATCGGATACGCGCAGTTTCCATGGACGGCTTCCGCCACAGGGCAGTGGCCAAGGCAGAGCAGTTTCTGCGGGTTGGGTCAAGCGTGAACCTTGCCGCCAACTATGCGCATACAATATTAGGAATGGTCGCGCGGACCGAGGGTCAGGCCCGCGCGATCGGATGCCTTCTGGGTTCAGGCCGCGGTCGGGATGGCGCCGATCTGCGTCATCATCGCCATGGCGTCAAAGACCGCATGATGCTCGACGATCTTGCCGTCCTTGATGCGGTCATAGACCGAGGTCGCGATGCTGACCGGCCGATTGCTGGCGGGGATGCCGTTGAAATCGCCGGTGTGCAGCGCGGTCCAGGTCATGCGGGTGGCGACCCAGTCACCCTCGGCGACCTGGCTTTCAAAGATGTGACGGCTATTTGAGAACGAAGCCGAGATCATCCGGATCATGCCATCGAATTGTGCACCGTTCATCGCAGGGCCGCCGTTTGCAGTTGCGACCAGGTCAGGCGACATCACCGCGAGCATAGTGTCAAGTTCGCCCTTGTCGTGGTTTTCCTGAAACCGGCGGCTCGTCTGCTTGTTCGTTTCGGTGTTCATCTCATCTCTCCTTTTGCTTTGGGATGCGCTGAACTTGCCCGCCGATCGACAGCCCCGCATCCGGCAACCCCCCCACGGATCAAGAAAAGGAGCGGCGGTTTGTAAGGATCTGCAAGAGGACGGAGTTCAACGCAAGTCCAGTCGCGCAACTCGGGTGGCCGTAGAGGTTCGAACGCCTCACTAGCCGTGATCCGCAAGACGAAGGGCCGCCAGTCTTGACAAAGCTTCGCCTACCGAGCGGGCACAGAGAAGGTTCGACCCCAGTCCCATTCCTTCCGCCAACTATGGCGTTTGCATGGGGGCCGTCGCCAGAAGCTTGAACCCGGCCTCTACCATCCCGTGCAGGCATCATATGGCGACCCGTGTCCCCCGCATGCCGGGTTGGCGCAGGTCCGGTTCGGGCGGACGTTTTGCTCGAGCACCGGCAGGTGAACCAGATTGCCATTCAGGGCGCGTTTGGCAAATGGGCACCATGGATCGAGATAGCCAACGGTCGCTCCCGGAAGAACCGCCATGGCGGGGTCCGCCGCGGTTGTCGCTTCCATTATGCCAGGCCTATTGAGGCCTTGGCCTGGCGCGCCGATCAGGCCATACAATTCAAAGCCAACGATGGTGCGCCCCGGCAGTTCGCGCGAAATGCCGGTCAGCAGCGCTGTGCCCTCGGCATCCTTGCCGGCCAGGCAGGCGTAAAAGCTGAGCATGCCGTCAAGGGTCAGATAAGTGCCAAGTCCCCGCAATTCCGCGGCGAAACCGGGAAGGACGGAGGCGGTCATGGTCCGGTCGAGAATGACCTGGCCTGGCGCGTCGCCATGGGCGACGATCGCCAGATGGCTGACCCGGCCGCCCAGTCCCGCTGCCCCGAGCGCGGTTGCCAGGGCGGCAAGCCCCGCCGTCATTTGAATGTTGTGACTCCAGCCGGTGCCGGCTGTCGTGCTCCAGGCGCCGACCCGATAGGACCAAACCCTTGCCATTGAACCTCTCACCAAAGTGACCTAGCGGAGAATAACACCTATCACCGCAGCGGTCATTCTTCTAGTCAAAGGCGCGGCGGCCCGGAATGCGCCTGCGGCCATATCGGAAATTAGCGGGCATTGGCGCTCTACCGTAAAGGAACTGTTGACGAACTCTCGCCTAATCTGGCGTCCGGCCTTTCCAGATCATGCGGGATATTCAATGACCACCTACACTTTCAGCCAGCTTCTGAACAACCAGACCATTGTCTTCAATGAATCGACCGACGTCCTGGTGTTCGACACCTACCTGTCGGGCGCCACGGAAGTGACCATCCGGCCCGCCGAACTGCTGATCAACAGCACCGCCAGCGGCGTGCAGTTCTCGGTCGGCGGCAAGTCCATCGTCCTGACCGGGATCACGCTTGACGACATCGGCAGCAACACCCCTGGAGGTCTGTCGAACATCCGGTTCCAGTCGACCGGTGTGCTCCTCGTTGGCGAAGGCCTAACCGGTTCGGGCGGAGCCAACGCCAATATCATCAACGGCAGTGCGGGCGACGACGCGCTGATTGGTCTTGCCGGGAACGACACTCTCAATGGCGGAACTGGCGGCGACACGATGGTCGGCGGTCTCGGCGACGATCTTTTCAGGGTCGACAATATCGCGGATGTCGTGGCCGATGAGAATAACTCGATTGTGGGTGCCGGCATCGATACCGTCGAATCGACCGTCACTTTCACCCTCAGCAACTTTGTCGAAAATCTCACGCTGAAAGGCAATGGCGCCATCGACGGGACGGGCAACACCCTGTCCAACATCCTGATCGGCAATGGCGCCGCCAATGTTTTGAACGCTGGTGCCGGAATCCTCGGCGATACGATGATCGGCGGCGACGGTAACGACACCTATTTCGTCGACAACACTCTCGACAAGGTTATCGAAACCAATAACGTGCGGACGCAAATCGACACGGTCAATTCCACCGTGAACTACACGCTCGGCGCCACACTCGAAAATCTGACCCTGCTGAGCTCGGTTTCAATTCTGGGCGTCGGCAACCAACGGGTCAATCACATCACCGGAAGCTTCGCCGCCAATACGCTGAATGGCATGCAGGGCGCCGATGTCATGGTGGGCGGCGATGGCGGCGATATCTACATCGTCGACAACGCCGGCGACGTGGTGACCGAAACAAACAACAGCCTGAGCCAGATCGACATGGTGGCCTCAAGCGTCAATTATGTTCTTGGAACATCGCTGGAGCACCTCCGCCTGCTCGGCAGCGCCAACCTGAACGGCACCGGCAACGGTCTGAGCAACACTCTCTATGCCAATTCCGGCAACAATGTTCTGAACGGCATGGCGGGCGCCGACACGGTCTCCTATGCCAATGTGGAACTGGCGACGCTGGTGGAAGGCACGCCGGGCACCAGGCTGTTAACGCTCAGCGCGACGGCCGGCGTCGAGGTGAACCTCGCCATCACCACCGTGCAGGACACCCGGGGTTCGGGTCTCGATACGCTGCTGGGAATCGAGAATCTGATGGGCAGCAACTATAGCGATCTGCTTACCGGCAACACCGGCATCAACATCCTCGATGGCGGAGGAGGCTCCGATGTCCTCACCGGCGGCAAGGGCAACGACACCTATATTGTGGACGGCGCCGACATCGTCGTCGAATTCAACGCGAACCTCGACGGCATCGATACCGTCATGGCAGGCATTTCATACCGGCTGTCGGACAATGTCGAAAATCTGGTGCTGACGGGATCGGCGCTCAACGGAACAGGCAACACCCTCAACAACCGGCTGACCGGCAATCTCGGCAACAATGTTCTCGATGGCGGTGCCGGCGCCGACAAGATGGAAGGTGGCGGCGGCAACGACACTTTTGTCGTCGATAACCTGGGCGATGAGGTCTTCGACTCCGCTGGCATCGCGGACTTGGTGCAGACTTATGTCAACTATACCATGGGCAGTACCATCGAGAACCTGCGCCTGATGGGGCAAAACGCCCTGAATGGCACCGGCAATGGCTTGAACAATATTATCTGGGCCAATGCCGGCAACAATGCCGTGTCGGGCGGCCTCAATGCCATTGCTGGCGACACGATTTCCTACCAGTACGGCGCAACGTCCGGCGTCAATGTCGACCTGTCCATTGCCGGCACCCAGACCACCAGCGGCTCCGGTTCCGACACGTTGAGCGGTTTCGAGAACCTGATCGGCAGCGACTATGGTGATGTGCTGTCGGGCAACAGCGGGGCCAATGTCATGGACGGCCGTTTCGGCATCGACACTTTGTCCTATGCCACCGCGGGCGGCCCCGTCATCATCGACCTCTTGGCGAAAACCGCCTCGGTTGGCGGCGTTATCGACACCGTGTTGAACTTCGAGAACGCCATCGGCACCGCCTTCGCCGATATTCTGCGCGGCGACCGCGGCGACAATAATTTCGATGGCCGCGGCGGGCCGGACACAGTTTCCTATGCGAATCTCCTGGCGGCCGACGGCGGCGTCACCGCCGACCTCAGCAAGACCGGGCCACAAGATACCGGGGCAGCCGGCTTTGACAGGTTCGAAAGCATCGAGAACCTCACCGGCTCCATGAACAACGACATCCTGACAGGGAACACCGGCGCCAATGCCCTGGACGGCGGCCTCGGCAACGACCTGCTGCGCGGCGGCACGGGCCTCGATACGGCTTACTATGGGAGCGTCGCGGCGGGCGTCGGCGTCACCATCAATCTTGGCTTGACCACGGCCCAGGACACCGTGGGGGCTGGCATCGACACGCTCGA
>JANPCA010000243.1:0-4900 GCA_031430715.1 Hyphomicrobiales bacterium
CAGGAAAATCCATGCTGGCCCAGCGCCTTCCCTCCATCCTGCCGCCAATGGGCGCGCGCGAAATGCTGGAGGTTTCCATGATCGCCTCGCTCTCCGGCGAATTGAAGGGCGGGCAATTGTCACGCGCAAGGCCTTTCCGCAGTCCGCACCATTCAGCTTCCATGCCCGCCCTTGTCGGCGGCGGCCAGCGGGCGAAGCCCGGAGACATGGCACTTGCCCACCATGGTGTTCTGTTCCTTGACGAGTTGCCGGAGTTTCACCCCCGGGTTCTGGAAAGTCTGCGCCAGCCCATGGAAACAGGTGAAACGGTGGTGGCCAGGGCCAACTACCATGTCACGTACCCGGCGCGTTTCCAGCTTGTTGCAGCCATGAACCCGTGCAAGTGCGGGCTTGCCGGTGAACCCGGCCATCAGTGCCGCCAGGGTCCGCGCTGTGCTGCGGATTATCAGGGGCGGATTTCGGGTCCGCTGCTTGACCGCATGGATATCCAGATCGAGTTGCAGGCCGTGAAGGCATCCGATCTCACCCTGCCGCCGCCCAAGGAAAAAAGTGTCGATGTGGCCTTGCGCGTGGCCGCCGCCCGGGCCCGGCAGGCCAGCCGTTTCCAAGCCTTGGGCCACCCGCAGTTGCGCACCAATGCCGAAGCCGATGGCAATCTGTTGGAAGAGATTGTGAAGCTCGACGCGGCGGGAACAAGCCTTATCCGCGAGGCGGCTGACGCCATGCAGCTATCGGCGCGGGGCTATTCCCGGGTTTTACGGGTCGCGCGCACCATCGCCGATCTTGATGGCCGCGACCAGGTGGCACGGCTGCATCTCGCCGAGGCCTTGAGCTACCGCCAACGGCCAGCCAGCCTCAGGGCAGCGGCGTAAGCAAGGCCTGGTCAACGTTCAATGCCGATTGACAAATAGGTCACCGCAGATGGACCCACTTCGGCAAGCAGGACGAAGCACTGCCTGCCTGGCTCGCTGTCATATGAAGGCAAAGTTGTGAATACGCCCCAAACAATGGATTCCACCAAAAGTTATTCTAACCTTCAGTAACTATTGAATAATAGATGATTTCAAGGGGTCAGGCTCTAGCATTTGATTCCGCGATACCGCTGAGGCATAGCCGTCAACAGCTCGCGGTAGAGGTTCGGCCAAAGTGATAGCTTTTGGAAATCCGTGAACCTTATTGGCGGGTAGTGACACCAATGTTTGTGTTTTGTTGACTCCTGTTGCCCCGGTTGCTCGGACTTTGAGGTGCGATGAATGATTTCGGATTGCATCATGCTAAGAGGGGGCGTTTGGGAGGCTGCGGACTTTATGATGGAGAGGACTGAGCACACCGACATAGACGGCGAACTAATCGTGCGGATCGCCAATGGTGATCAGCTGGCGTTGCGGTCGCTCTATACCCGGCACAATCTCCGCATCCACCGGTTTCTGACCCGGATGCTGCGCGATGGCGGTGCGGTTGAAGATGTCTTGGCGGAGGTCTTCCTCGATGTCTGGCGGCAGGCGGGGCGCTTTGAAGGCCGGTCCTCTGTCAACACCTGGCTGTGCGGCATGGCGCGCAACAAAGCCTTGGCGCATCTCCGGAAATATCCCCCGGTCAAGCCGACCGGGGCCGTTGATGAACCGGCGGATGAATCTGACAACCCTGAAACTGCGGTGCAAAAGGCTGATACGAGCATGAAGCTCAGAATTTGCATAGAAATGTTAGGACAGGAGCACCGGGAGGTGGTTGACCTTGTTTATTATCATGACAAGAGTGTGGAGGATGTGAGCCTGATCCTTGGGATTCCGGCGGCGACAGTGAAGACTCGCATGTTCTACGCGCGCAAAAAAATGTCCGTTCTCTTGGCCGAAGCAGGCATTGACCGGGGGTGGCCATGACGACGCGCAATGAAGAGCTTGAACTGCTGCTGCCCTGGTATGTGAACGGCACTCTTGACGCTGTGTCCCGCCAGAGGATTGACGAGGCTATGGCGCATGACGGGCGGCTGCGCCGCGCCCTTGCGCTGGCGCGTGAAGACCAGCAGGCAGTGGTGGAAAGCCATGAGTTGATTGCGCCGCCCTCGGCGGCACCACTCGACCGGATCATGGCGGAGGTTGCAGCGACGGGGCGGGCGAAACAGCATGCGCTGAAGCTCTCCCTTGCCGAGGCCTTCAAAGGCTTCCTTGTGTCGTTGTCGCCCAGGGCATTTGCAGCGGCCACTTTGGCTGTGGCGCTGGTGATCGCCCTTCAGGCCGCAGCCATCGGGGTGATCGGGATCAAGGGACCAGGGCCGGAGCTGGCTTCGGTTGACCCCGGCGGGCAGGCGGAGAACACCGCCAGGTTCATTGTGGGCTTCGCGCCCGGCGCCACGGCGCAGGAGATCACCGCGCTGCTGGAGGGGGCGGGACTGAAGATCGTCAGCGGCCCGGCCGGCGGCGGCCTTTATGTGGTGGAAGCCGCGCTGTCAGAAGCCACCGGCCCCAGGGGCGAGAAAGTTCTGCAGCAGCTTCAGATAAAAAATGATATCATCAACTTTTCTGCCAGCGCTCCAGCACAGGAGAATTGACATGATCATGACCGCCCGGACAATCCTCGCAGCCTGCGTCGCCGCCGCTTTCCTGCTCGCTTTGCCGCTTCCGGCATCCGCCAACCCGGATGAAGGGGGCGGTTTCAACATCGGCATCGCCATTGATCTCACGCAGCTGGCCAAGAAGAAGAAAAAGAAAACCACGACGGCCACTCCCGCCAAGAAGACCACGGGCACGCCGGCTAAATCAGCCAAGAAGAAGCCTGCGGCGAAGCTCGCCGCTTCAAAGAGCGGCGTTCCGCCGAAGGGTGAGACGCGGTTCCGCGTGGGCGAGGTTCTGTTCATCGTAAAACCGGCGGCGCCCGAAACGGCGCTTGCGGCGGTGGTGGCGGCGCAGAACCTGGCCCGCATTGCCGAGGCCGAACTGGCGCTGATCCAGCGCACGGTGCACCGCTATGCCATAACCGACGGCCGCAGCGTGGCCCAGGTCGTGGCAGCGCTTGAGGCTAATCCCAATATCGAGCAGGCACAGCCTGATTACGTCTATGAGCTTCTTGAAAGCGCCGCCGGGCTTTCCGGCCTGCAATACGCCCACAAGCAAATGCGGGTCGAGGAGGCCCATAAGCTTTCCATGGGGGACGATGTCAGCGTGGCGATCATCGACTCGCGCGTTGATACAACGCATCCAGCACTGGCCGAGGCGGTGCTCGCCAGTTACTCCTCCGTGGACAACCCCTCGGACGCGCCCGATGGCCACGGCACCGCCATGGCTGGTGCCGTGTCCGCCAAAGGTCAGCTCACCGGTGTGGCGCCCGGGGCTAATCTTCTGGTGGCCGAATGCTTCTCCAAGGACGAGCAAGGGCGGATGAATGGGGTTACTTACAACATCCTCAAAAGCGTTGACTGGGCCTATGGCCAGCAGGCGGCGGTGCAGAACATGAGCTTCGCAGGCCCCCGCGATCCAATGCTCAGCCGGCTGATGAAAGAGGCGGCCGCCAAGGGCACGGTGTTTTTCGCCGCCGCCGGCAATGCCGGGCCGAAGTCAGCCCCGCTCTATCCGGGCGCTGACGAGAACGCCATCGCGGTGACCGCCGTGGACAAGGCCGAAGCTGTGTTCAACCGCGCCAACCGCGGCAAACATATCGCGGTGGCCGCCCCCGGTGTTGATGTCGTGGTGCTAGCGCCGGGCAATTCCGTCGACTTTTCCACTGGAACGTCCGTGGCCACCGCGCATGTCTCCGGCCTTGCGGCACTCGCCATCGAAGCCAGCGGCAAGCTCGACCAGAAGCAGCTCCGCCAGCTTTTTGCTTCGAGCGCCAAGAAACTCAAGGCCCCGCGCGATGCTGTGGGCGCCGGATTGGTGGATGCGGCCAAACTCCTGGAGGATGCGGCGGCGCTTGCTCCCCCTGAGACCGCGCAGCAGCAGTGAGCTTGGCGATTCCTCAATCGGAAGTGACTGCGAAATGCTGCAATTCATAAAGCGCTTGTTTCCCAATCGGCCGGCCAAGCCGCCTGCACTGGATCAAGGCCCAGTTGCCGGTGTTCAGCGCATTGAGCACTGCCTGCGTATTGAATATGGCGACTGGGGGTACGCCGAGCTCGTGCACCAGAACCACTTGGCGGCGGTGAAAAAGGAGATGCGGGCGATTTCCGCGATTGGTAAAGGTCAGGATACGACATATGGGTGGACCGACTTCCACCTCCGTGACGAAATCGATGAACCTCTGCTGCCAGCGGAGATTCCACTCAAGGCGCTGCATGACATATTTCCCAGGCGGATGGATTTCAAAGGCGTCGATTTCTGGGGTGGCGGCTATGAAGCGGCGGAGCGTAGCTTTGCATTCAGCACCGTCGGCGGACTGGCGATATATGGCGAGCATTATCCCGGAAGCGGGGATGAACAGCTACGGTCCATTTGCTTTGATACGTGCAAAACGCGCGACAGGGGAGCCCCACTGTCAGCGGAGCTGGAAGCGCTTGCGCAATTCGCCGCTTGGCAGCAGCTTTATCTCATCTGCTGGAACAAGGAGTTCTGCAGCCAGCCGGACGCAGGCCGGTACCTGAAATTTTTCGAGCAGTACAAGTAGACGCGCTCCAGCCAAAACGGTGAACTCAGCAGCTGATGTCACCACCGGTCAGCGCTTGCCTGGCGAAATTGTAGCCGACATCGCAGACAAATCCGCCGTCCGCGGCTTTGAAAAAGCGGAGGCCCGTGGGATCTATCTTGGCTTCGCAAAACAACTCCCGCGCCGAAGCGGCGCGGGAGGGTCTGAAGTTAACTCCAAATTACTCAGTCGCCCGTGAAGAACCCCACTTTCACGCGGCTTGAAGTTTTTGCTGCGTAAGAATCAGGGCCAGTAATAGGTACAATAAATCCCTCAGCCAGTTGAG
>JANPCA010000244.1:0-7226 GCA_031430715.1 Hyphomicrobiales bacterium
ATCGCCACGCCGAAGGCTCTCGATCAGCGGCAGCGGGC
The DNA here is from genome assembly GCA_031430715.1 of Hyphomicrobiales bacterium. GTDB lineage: Bacteria > Pseudomonadota > Alphaproteobacteria > Rhizobiales > Aestuariivirgaceae > Aestuariivirga. The sequence goes on from JANPCA010000244.1 coordinate 39, forward strand.
CGTCCGAACCCGCTTTAAATCCGTGATCGACCAGGCACGAATCGATCATGATGGTCGCAGTGCGCCCGGAGCAGGGTTCGCGTTCGGGCAGGAGTTGGGCGAGGCCCGCCAGCGTCGCCAATCCCGCCAGGCGGAACGGTTCGTCCATGATCGCCCCGGCCCGGAGCGACAAGGGCTCCAGCGTGAAATTGCCCAGATGCTCCTCAAGCCTGGCCCGCCAGGTCACCTGTACGGCATTGCCGGCCTGCAGCACCGGGCGCTGGAGGCGCGAACGCCCGCCGCGCACCAGGCCTAAGCAGCGGCCATGCTCGGCGGTCAGGATTTCGGCAATGGCGCTGGTCTCGCCATGGCGCCGCACCGACAGGATCACCCCCTCGTCGCGCCATTCCATGGCATTACCTCACACATCCAGCCCCATCATGCGCAGGCGCTCCTTGTCCTGGGCCCAGTTCTCGCGGACCTTGACGAACAGGAACAGATGCACCTTGCGCTCGAAATATTTCTCCATGTCGGCCCTGGCCAGTTGCCCGATGAGCTTGGCGGTCTTACCGCCCTTGCCCAGCACGATGGCCTTCTGGCTGTCGCGCTCGACATAGATCACCTGGTCGATCTTGACCGAGCCGTCTTTGCGCTCCTCCCAGCCTTCGGTCTCGACCGTCGAGGCATAGGGCAGTTCCTCATGCAGGCGCTCGTAGATCTTCTCGCGCGTCATCTCGGCGGCCATGAAGCGCAACTGCACGTCGGCCACCTGGTCTTCCGGATAGAGCCACGGCCCCTTGGGCATCTTGGCGGCGATGGCGCGGCGCAGATCGGCAGTGCCGGAGCCGTTGAGCGCGCTGATCATGAAGGTCTGATCGAAGGGATAGGCCTGGTTGAAGGCGGCGGCGGTCTCGAGCAGCGCGTCCCGCGCCATCAGGTCGATCTTGTTGATGGCCAGCATGGCCTTGGCGCCGATCACCTGCAAATGCGCGATGATCTTGCCAACCTCCTCGCTCACCCCCACCCGGCCATCGGCCAGAAGCACCACGGCATCGGCATCCCCCGCCCCGCCCCAGGCATTCGCCACCATCGCCTTGTCGAGCAACCGCCGCGGCTTGAAGATGCCCGGCGTATCGACCAGAACAATCTGCGTCTTGCCCTCCATGGCAATGGCGCGGATGCGGGCCCTGGTTGTCTGCACCTTGTGGCTGACAATCGACACCTTGGACCCGGTGATCTGGTTGACCAGCGTCGACTTGCCCGCGTTCGGCGCCCCGATGATGGCGCAGAAGCCGCAAGCGGTGCCGGGGTCAGCGTCGAGCGTCATGTCTTATTCCTTCGCGTTCGAGAAAGACCGCCGCCGCATCCTGTTCGGCGGCGCGCTTTGATTTGGCGGTACCTTCGGCGGGAGTCCGGTCCTTGACCTCGACTGCGACCACGAACACCGGCTCGTGCTGTGGTCCCTCGCGGCCCACCACCCGGTAGACCGGAATCGGCAGGGACCGGCCGAGCGCCCATTCCTGCAGAAAAGTCTTGGCATCCTTGTCGGCCCGCCGCGGCTCCGCCAGGAACGGCGCCCAATTGGCCAGGATGAAACCGCGTGCCGCCTCAACCCCGCCATCGAGATAGATGGCGGCAATCAGTGCCTCCATCACGTCGCCCAGCATGGTGCGGTTCAGGTGCATGCCCTTGGCCCGCTCGCTGCCGCCAATGATCATCAGATCGTCAAGACCGATGGCGGCACCGGCCTCCGCACAGGTCTCGCCGCGCACCAATGCACTGTGATTGGCCGACATGTCGCCTTCGCGATGAGTCGGGTTGTGGCGGAACAGGTGCTCGGCGATCACCAGTGCCAACACCCGGTCGCCGAGAAATTCCAGCCGCTCGTAGTCGCCGTGCTTGCGCTGCGAACTGGCATGGGTCAAGGCCCGGGAGAGCAGCGCCCTGTCCGTGAAGCCATAGCCGATACGCGCCGTGATCGCATCGAAACGCTCGGTGGTGAAATGCCCCACCTTGGCGTCAGATCAGATTGAAGAAGCGGCTCCAGCGGATCGCGAATGGCCACCGCCAGACTTCGATGAGGCTCGCATCGGGAGAGATCGAAAAGAAAATGACGTCGGCCCGGCCCACGAAATTCTCGATCGGCACATAGCCCACCACGTCCAGAAAGCGCGAGTCCTGCGAGTTGTCGCGATTGTCGCCCATCATGAAATAATGGCCACCGGGAACCACATACTCATCGGTACTGTCGGCCCCGCCGAACGGTTCCGTGTCGAGCACGCGATATTGAATGCCATTGGGCAGCGTCTCGACGAATTGCGCCACCGGCGGCTCGTTGGCCGCATCCGTCAACCCGCTGTAATCCTCGATACGTTCCTTCCTGATCGCTTCGCCATTGATGTGGAGAATGCCGGCCCGCATCTGGATGCGGTCGCCCGGCAGGCCGATCACCCGCTTGATGTAGTCGACTTCGGTGTTGGACGGCAGCTTGAACACCGCCACGTCGCCGCGCTTCGGCGTGTCCGCCAATACCACGCGGCCCGGAAAATCGATCGGGCAGCAGCTCACCAGCTCCTTGCCGAACATGCCCAGCGAGAAGTTGAAGGAATACTTCCCATATCCGTAGGAAAGCTTTGAAACGAATAGATAATCGCCGATCTTCAAGGTCGGGTACATGGACGCCGAGGGAATGTTGAACGGCTGGTAGAAGAAGGTGCGCACGACAAAGGCGATCAAGAGCGCCTGAATGATGACCTTCACGGTCTCCCACAAGCCGTCGTCCGACTTGCGCCGTGTGTCCTGTGCCGCGGCCATTGTAGGGTCTTTCCTGTGCATTCCCACGCGATCCGGACTCAAATCGGCACCCGGTTCACTTCAAGTTGGGTATAACCCCTGACCATATGTGATGCAACGCGCCGCACTGCAACGAAAAAGACTGTTGCAGAATGGGCACAGTCACATGGTCAGCGGCAGCGCCTCGATCATCACCACGGCATGGGCATAGGGATGATCGTCGGTGATCGTCAGGTGTATCCGCGCCACGTGGCCCGCGGGCGTGATGCGTTCAAGCTGTTCCAGCGCTCCCCCGGTCAGCACCATGGTGGGCCTGCCCGAGGGTTCGTTCACCACGCCCATGTCCTTCCAGAAGACATGGTCGCGGAAGCCGGTGCCGAGCGCCTTGGAACACGCCTCCTTGGCGGCGAAGCGCTTGGCGTAGGAGGCGGCCCGCTGGGCGCGCCGTTCCGATTTCCGAATCTCGGTCTCGGTGAAGATGCGGCCGATGAAGCGCTCGCCGAAGCGCTCCAGCGTCTCCTCAATGCGCCGGATGTCGATCACGTCGCTGCCCAGCCCCAGGATCATTTGAGCCCCCGGCTTCCAGGCTTCACAGTCGGCATGGCGGCAAGTTCCGGCGGCACGGCATCGGCCGCAAATGTGGGGATATCGAGCACCGTCAAGGCCGCCAGCGGCACGCCAAGCTCCGCCTTGCCGCCCGACCGGTCGATGAGGCAGGCGGCCCCCACCGGGACCCCGCCCTCTTCTGCGATCGCGGCGATGCACTCGCGCGACGAGAGCCCCGTGGTGACGATGTCCTCGACCATCAGTACGCGCGTACCCTCAGGGATGGCAAACCCCCGGCGCAGCACCAGCTTGCCCTCGACCCGCTCGAAGAACAGGGCCGGCACGCCCAGCTGGCGGCCCATTTCATAACCCACCACGACGCCTCCCATGGCCGGCGAGGCCACCATAGCGATGGGCTCCTTGACCAGCGCCCGTACCTTGCGCGCCAGTTCCGCGCACAGCCGCTCGGCCCGCCTGGCATCCATCAGCACCCGGGCACATTGCAGATAGCGGCTGGAATGCAGCCCGGAGGATAGAATGAAATGGCCCTCCAGCAGGGCGCCCGCCGCACGGAATTCCTCCAGAACTTCGGCTTGTGTCGGCATCGTCCTATCCTGTCTTGCGGGTGACCGTGCTCACCGCGCTGCGGCCGCGCAGGCCCGCCATGATGTCGTTCAAGTGTTTCAGATCATGCACTTCGATGGTCAAGTCGAGGTCGAAGAAATCGCGCGCCCCCTCGCGGGCCTGCATCTGCAGCGCGTCGATATTGCCGCCCAGATCGCTGATGACCTGGCTGACCTGGGTCAGCGATCCCACCTCATTCAGAATCGTCACGGAGAGCCGCACCGGAAAGCGCTGTTCCGCGGCGTTGGTATCCCAGGCGAGGTCAACCCAGCGTTCCGGCTGGTTGTCGAACTGTTCGAGCGCCTTGGCGAAGATGGGATAGATGGTGATTCCCTGCCCCGGCATGATGATACCGACGATGCGCTCGCCCGGAACGGCCCCCGTATCGGGCGAAATCTTGAGCGCCGTATTGCGGGCGACACCGCGCACCGGTATCGACAAATCGCCGCCCTCGCCCTTCTTCGGCGTCGACTTGCGGCGCAGTTCCTTGAGCTTCGTCGCATCGATGGTCAGGCCCATGGCCTTCAAGACATCGACGCCCGACAATTCGCCCTTGCCCACCGCCGCCAGCGCATCCTCGAGGTTCTTGTGGCCGAGCCGCGGCATGGCGACCGCCACTTCCTTTTCGACGAAAGAGCGCTCGACCTTGGCCAGCAGCTTCTCCAGGATTTCACGGCCCAACCCCGCGAACTGCTTCTGGGCGGCGGCCCGGGTGGCTCGCCTAATGGCGGCGCGGGCCTTGCCGGTGACCGCCAACCCCTCCCAGGCGGCGGGCGGCACCTGCGCTTCCGAACGGATGATGTCGACCTCGTCGCCATTCTTGAGTTCGGTGACCAGCGGCGCATGGCGGCCGTTGATTTTGCAACCCACGCAACTGTCGCCTACTGACGTGTGGACGGCATAGGCGAAATCGATGGGTGTTGCCCCCCTCGGCAGGGCGATGAGCTGGCCCTTGGGGGTGAAGCAGAACACCTGGTCGTGGAACAGCTCAAGCTTGGTGTGTTCGAGGAATTCGCGGGGGGATTCACCCTCCTGCAGCATTTCGACCAGATGCCGGAGCCAGCGATAGGCATTCGATTCGGCGGCGGGCGCCTTGAAGCCGTCGAGCGCCTCTTTAGCGTCGGGGGCATCCTTGTAGATGGCATGGGCGGCCACGCCGCGCTCGGCGATCTCGTGCATCAGGCGGGTGCGAATCTGCATTTCCACGCGCATGTGATGCGGACCGATGACGGTGGTATGGATCGAACGGTAGTCGTTCTGCTTCGGCGTCGAGATATAGTCCTTGAAGCGCCCCGGCACCGCCCGGTAAGTGCGGTGCACGATGCCCAGCGACCGGTAGCACTGGTCGACGGTGCCGACGATTACCCGGAAGCCGAAAATGTCCGAGAGCTGGCCCAACGACAGAAGCTTCCGCTCCATCTTGCGCCAGATCGAATAGGGCCGTTTCTCGCGGCCCTGCACCTCGGCCTTGATGCCATTGTCGGCGAGCTTCTGGATCAGTTCCTGCTCGATCGATTTCAGCATGCCGCCACTCTCGGCATGGAGCTTGGCCAGGCGGTCGTTGATGATCTTGTTGGCGTCGGGGTTCAGAACCCGGAAGGCGATGTCCTCCAACTCGTCGCGCACCGCCTGCATGCCCATGCGCCCGGCCAGCGGCGCATAGATGTCCATGGTCTCCTGGGCAATGCGCACCCGCTTGTCGGGCTTCACATGCTCCAGCGTGCGCATATTGTGCAGCCGGTCGGCAAGTTTCACCAGCAGCACACGGACGTCCTTCGACATGGCGAGCAGCAGCTTTCGCAGGTTCTCCGCCTGGGCTGCTTCCTTGGTCACGAGGTCGAGCTTGGCGATCTTGGTCAGGCCGTCGACCAGGGCGGCGATCTCGGGTCCGAACTTCTCCTCGACCTCGGCTTGGGTTGCCTCCGTGTCCTCCACCGTGTCATGCAGCAATGCGGCGGCAATCGTCGCCGCGTCGAGCTTCATTTCGGTGAGGATGGCGGCCACTTCGAGGGGATGGTTGAAATAGGCTTCGCCGGACGCCCGCTTCTGGTTGCCATGGGCCTTCATGGCATAGACATAGGCGCGGTTGAGGAGGTCCTCGTCCGCGTCCGGGTCATATTTGGTGACCAGTTCCACCAGTTCGTACTGCCGCATCATCCCGGCACTGTACGATAAAAATGGCCGGACGCTACGGGTCCGGCCGCATTTTTATCCTTCTCCCGCGCGGCGCGCGGGAGAAGACGAAATCAATACCCGTTGCGCTGGCTTCCCGGGCTTTCGGCGGGCGGCATGCCTTCGAGGCCGCGCTGCAGGTCTTCCTCGGTCATGCGCTCCATCTCGGGTGAGTCCTCATCGGACGACGAATCATTGACCATGATCATATCGCCCGACTGCTGGATCATCGGCACTTCGGTCGCTTCCGGTTCGTCCACTTCCACATGCTTCTGCATGGAGTGGATATATTCCTCGCGCAGATCCTCCGGCACGATGGTCTCATCGGCGATCTCGCGCAGCGCCACGACCGGATTCTTGTCGTTGTCGCGGTCGACCGTGATCGGCGACCCCTGCGAGATCAGGCGGGCCCGGTGGGCGGCCAGCAGGACCAGTTCGAAACGGTTCGACAGCTTGTCGATGCAGTCTTCAACAGTGACGCGCGCCATGGGGCTCGTCTTCTCCTACTTGGATTGATCTGAATTTCGCGCTCATAGAAGCAATTTGCGGCCAAATCAAGCCCCCCAGGAAAGACTGGAAAGTCCCCCGGAAAAACCCTATCATGCGGGCCTCGCGGGGTTTCGCTGATGTCCCATTGGCTGCGCCTTTGGTTTCTGGCGATCGTTCTTCACACCGGCCTTGTGCTCCAGGTGCATGCCGAGGCAGGTCCGGCCTATCCCTCGCCCATGCAGACGTGGAGCGCCCGGCAATATTCCGATTTCCATTTCGTCCATTTCAACACCCATCTGGCTTTGCCGCATTTGCGCGACGCCAGGAGCCGCGCCCTGTTCGAACGGCTCGTCGGCCGCGGCAACATCGAAGCGATCATCGCCGCCGATGCGCCGCGCGGCGTGCGGCAGCGCGACATCCGCTCCATCCTGGCCGCCATCGGCGCCATCCGCGGCTCCTATAACGTCGCCGTGATGCTTGGAGAGCCCCTGCAGGAGGAACTCACCCAAGTGCAGATTTTCAGCCTCTACCTCGCCTCGGAAATTGCCGGGCTCAGTGACGGCAGCATCGCCGGCGCGGCCTGCG
>JANPCA010000245.1:0-5607 GCA_031430715.1 Hyphomicrobiales bacterium
CAGTGCTTGCGGGTTCTGACCATGGACAGTTCGACGGCCATTCATCCGGTCGAGCGCAAGTCGCGCACCCACACCACGGTGACGCCGTCCAGCACCTGGATCCGCGCCAAGGTCAAGTGGTTCAACCGGGCCCGCGGCTTCGGCTTCGTGTCGGAAGGCGAAGGCAAGCCCGATATTTTCATCCACATGGAAACCCTGCGCAAGACGGCGATCGCCGACCTGCAGCCGGAAACCTGGGTCTATGTGCGCTTCGGCGACGGCCCCAAGGGCAAGATGGCGGCAGAAGTGCGTGTCACCCTCGATAGCGGCCCGGCCTTCACCAACTAAGCCATCTTTCAGCAGCAATTGATGGCGAGAGGTAAGCCCATGCGTTCTGTATTCCTCGGGCTGATGTTGTTCCTTGCCGTCCTAACGACATCGTTCGGCGCCTCGGCTGAAGACTCGTTGCTCATGAAGATGGAACCGCTGACCATCGCCACCGAGGGCGACGCCAGCATGTTCACCGTCGAGATCGCCGACACCGAGGAAACCCGGACACGCGGCCTAATGTTCCGCCAACGCCTGCCGCAGGATCGCGGCATGCTCTTCGATTTCGGTCAACCACGGCCCGTCGGCATGTGGATGAAGAATACATATATCCCGCTCGACATGTTTTTCATCCGCAGCGATGGCACCATCGCCTATGTCGCCGAAAACACCGTCCCCCAGTCGCTCGACGTGGTGGGGGTGAATGAGCCGGTGCGTGCAGTTCTCGAATTGGCGGCGGGCTCGTCGAAACGCCTCGGCATCAGTGCCGGCGACACGGTCTATCATCGCCTGTTCAAGACTGCCGAATAGACGCCGCCGCGCGCGACGCCGCGGCCATTGTCGCCTCCTGCAACCGTTCCGCATCAGCCGCGTCAAGGCCTATGGCCGTGATACCGAAGCGGCCGTCGATAGCGAGGCAACTCAGCATGTGCGGCACGACGCCGGTGCCGGCCCGGTGATCGAACAGCAATACGTCCTCGCGCATGGCGGCAAGCAGATCCCGGGGCGGCAATCCAAGCCAGTCCGCATCGACCAGATTGTCAGTGGCGCAATAGCTGCGGCTGCTGCCGTCTACAGCGCGCCAATGCCCGGCAACGGCGTCATAATGCCCCGGAACGAGGCTGCGCAGGGCCGCATAGGGGTGGGTGGTGCCACCCTTGCGCAAGTTCATTTCCAAAGCATAGATATGCCAGTTGCCATCATTCTCGTCGGCGGCCGCGAAATCGATGCTGAAGCGCCCGATGACTCCGGACCGCGCGAGATGCTGGCCCGCGGCCCGGCAATACTCCGCAAGTTGTGGCGCATAATCCGGCAAGGCCGGGAAGCGGCAGCCCATGTAGACTTGCCCGCCTTCGCCGCCCAGCACTTGCTCATGGGTCGCCAGGACCACCACCTCACCGCTTGGCAACACATCGGCTTGGGCGCTCGGGCTGGTGAAACGGCGCCCGGCGATGAGTTCTTCGACGATACCGCCTTTCGCTAGGTCGGCCAGATACCAGTCCGGCAGGTTATCGATCCGCCGGCGCAATTCCACTTCGCCATCGGAGGCGAAGCGGATGACCGCGTTGCCGTCGCCCGAACAGCTGTCGTCGTGCTTGATCACCACCCCCAGCGCTTGCGGGTGAGCGCGGCGAATCCTGGCAATTGCCGCAATGACGCCGTCGACGTCCCGCACATCTTCAACCCCGCACGGGGTGGGAACACCTGCGGCGGCAAGCAGCTTCCGCCCCGCGCTCTTGTAGCCGAGGGTCCGCAATTCGGGCGCGGTGCCGTTGATCGGTGCTCCGAGCAACAGGGCCACCTCGACTTCGTCCACGGTGACATTCCACGGTTCGATGAACACCGGGCGGTTGCCGATCAGCGTCCGGAGATAGTCGAGCAGATTGGGACTCTGCAGAAGCTTCGCTGCAACCGCCCGGTGGCTTCCGTCATCGGCGGCAACGTGGACAAACCTGCTGCGGATGTCTTCGCGCCGCCCGGGCGGAAAGAAGCCGAGCATGGTCTCGAATACCCGAGATTCCGGAGGCTTGGTGCTGACATAGATCATCTGGCAGGATCCGATGCGGTCAAGCATCAGCATGGCGTTGAGATAGCGATGCTCCAGTGCTGGAATGCGCGGGCCGTAGTGCGAAAGCAGCGTTTCCCCGACGCTGTAGGAGGGTAGCACAATCAACACATGCTCGCTGTGGCTGCCCGGCTTGTTCATGGCGAGAACCGGCTGCAACGCCCGCTGCAGTTCAGCAAATCTTCCAGCCTCAGTCATTTCCCGATCCTCCCGGCAATTTTTCGCGACGGTAACACGTGAACTCGCAACTGTCTGCCTTGCTCCCGGCGGTGCTTTTCGGTTAAGAGCGTGCCACACGCGGCAAATCGGGGTGTAGCGCAGTCTGGTAGCGCACCTGCTTTGGGAGCAGGGGGTCGTCAGTTCGAATCTGACCTCCCCGACCAGCCGCCGAGCCATTCCGGAGAGAGCCATGCCCGTCCGCATCTACAAGCCCGCCCGCAACGCCATGCAATCCGGCAAAGGCAAGTCCGATTTCTGGGTCCTGGAGCACGAGGCGGAGGCACCGCGCGGCACCGATCCGCTGATGGGCTGGACCTCCTCCGCCGACACGCGGCAGCAGGTGAAGCTGACCTTCGATAGCAAGGAAGAAGCCGTGGCCTACGCCGAGCGCCAGGGCCTGGCCTATAGTGTGGCGCCCGAAACGGCTCCGCCCCGGCCGCAGCGCCGCTCCTATTCCGACAATTTCAAGTGGGGCAGGTCCGACAACTGGACTCATTGAGGCATCTTACGATCCATGTTTCCGGCCCCGTAGCTCAACCGGATAGAGCACCCGCCTTCTAAGCGGGATGTTGCGTGTTCGAGTCACGCCGGGGTCGCCAGTTTTGTTCCGGCTTGCAGGCAGCCTGGGTGGCGTGAGCCTGCCGCCACGGTCGGGCGGAATGAAATTGATGAAGACCTCACTTTGTGTTAATTAAGTCAAATAGCAATCGCGCCGATCCAGTCTCCGCACCCGCCAAGATTGTCCCGCCTGTCGCATTCACAATTCCGCCAATAGCCTTGCCGGCCCCTGACGCCAGACCAAAGGGAAAACGCGCATGCCCCAGTTCGCAGCCAACATGGATCTATCAAGTTTGAATGGAACCAACGGGTTCACGCTCAACGGCGTGAATGCCGGGGATGTCAGTGGCGCTTCGGTCTCGAGTGCGGGCGATATCAACGGTGACGGGTTTGACGATATCATCATCGGCGCTTTTGGTGCAGACCCGGCGGGGAACTCTTACGCTGGCGAGAGTTATGTCGTGTTTGGCAAGGCCGGCGGTTTCGGAGCGGCTATCGATCTAGCCGACCTGAACGGGGCAAAAGGATTCAAACTCAGCGTCATTGATCGCAATGATTTCAGCGGTGCGCAAGTTTCTGCCGCTGGTGACATCAATGATGACGGATTTACGGATATCATCATCGGTGCTCCGGGAGGTGATCCTGGTGGGGATTCCGCTGCGGGCGAGAGCTATGTGGTGTTCGGAAAAGCGGCTGGCTTCGCGGCCACGCTCGATTTGGCAAGCCTTGATGGCACGAATGGTTTCCGGCTAAATGGCATTGATGCCGGTGATCTGTGCGGAGCCGTTTCTGCGGCAGGCGACGTAAACGGCGATGGTGTTGACGACCTCATTATCGGCGCGTCCGATGCCGATCAACAGGGTGACTCCTTGGCTGGCGAAAGCTATGTGGTGTTTGGAAAAGCGTCTGGTTTTGCGGCTTCGCTCGAACTCGCGAACCTGAACGGCACAAACGGCTTCCGCATCAATGGCTCCTCGGGCCTCAGTGGCGGTCATGTTTCGTCGGCGGGCGACGTCAACGGCGACGGTTTCGACGACGTCTTGATTGGTGCGGAGGCCACACCTGGAACCGGGACTTTTGTCGCTGGATCGAGCTATGTCGTGTTCGGCAAGTCCGGTGGCTTTGCCCCTGCCATCGATCTCGCGGATCTCGATGGCACGAACGGCTTTCGCCTTGATGGTAGCAATGTTTATGACCGCGTCGGCAATGATGTCGCGTCGGCTGGAGACATAAACGGTGACGGCTTCGCCGATATCATCATCGGCGCCATCACCGCCGATGTTGACGGACACAATGCGGCCGGCAAGAGCTATGTGGTATTCGGCAAACCATCTGGATTTGCCTCGAGCATTGTCCTGGAATCCCTGGACGGGAGTGATGGATTCAGACTCGAAGGAATCGATACCGGTGACTATAGCGGCCACTCTGTCGCGGGCGCCGGTGACGTCAACGGGGACGGCTTCGACGATATCATCATCGGGGCCATTCATGCCGACCCAGGAGGGGATTCCAATGCGGGCGAGAGCTACGTGGTATTTGGCAAGTCGGGCGGATTCGGTGAAGCAGTCGATCTTTCGGCACTGGACGGGTCCAACGGTTTCCGGCTTGACGGTATCAATAGCGGCGACTTCAGCGGCACCTCCGTTGCCGCGGCAGGCGATGTGAATGGTGACGGCTTTGCCGACATCATAATCGGCGCCCCTGGCGATGACCCCCGCTTTAGTGGTTTGAGCAACCCCAACGCTGCTGGCGAGAGCTACATTGTCTTCGGGCACCGGGCACTCACCTCGGTTATCATCACCGGAACCGACATCGCCCAGACCAGCAATGGGGGCTATCGCGCTGACACGATCTCCGGTTTCGGCGGCGACGACAGGCTCATCGGCTGGGAGGGGGCCGACAGCGTCATCGGCGGTGCTGGCGCTGACGTGATCCTCGGCGGGTCTGGTGCCGACTTTCTGAGCGGCGGCATTGGCGCTGACAGTCTGCAGGGTGACGACGGCACCGATGTGCTGCGCGGCAACGACGGCAACGACACCCTTGTTGGCGGAATGAAGCGCGACACCTTGGTGGGTGGCGAGGGCGACGATACCTTCAGGTATGGAGCACTCAACGAGCGCGGCGACACGATCACTGACTTCGAGGGCGCGAGTCTTGCGGGTGGCGACGAGATCGATTTCTCGGCGATCGATGCCGTCGCGGGCGGCAGCGACGATGCCTTCCTGTTCGGCGGCACCACGATCACCGCCCATGGCGTCTGGTACCGGGTCTCCACCAATAAAGTGACGGTCTTCTTCGACAGCGATGGCGACACGGCGAATGCCGAAATGGCCGTCTTCCTCAACGGCGTCACCAGCCTGATCCAAAGCGACTTCGTCTTGTGAAAATGGAAATGCGCAGCCACCTCCCGCCTACTCCCGATCCCCATACCTGAAGTTGCTTGTCACGGCGGCGCGGCAGTGAGATAATTTATAGGTCTACTTGGCACAAGCCGCTTGGAACGCAGGGAGGACGCGCATGCCCCAGTTCGCAGCCAATCTCAATCTATCGGCGCTCGATGGTACCAATGGCTTCCAGATCAGCGGCGAGGCGGTGTACGACTTAAGCGGTTTTTCCGTTTCTTCCGCTGGTGATGTTAACGGTGACGGCTTCGATGACGTCATCATAGGAGCTCGGTGGGCCGATCCGAATGGCACATACAGCGGCGCCAGCTATGTGGTGTTCGGCAAGGCGGGCGG
>JANPCA010000246.1:0-4005 GCA_031430715.1 Hyphomicrobiales bacterium
GCCGAGCGTTTGCCGCAATTCCGGCCGGGCTACGCCCTCCCTGCATCGCGACAAACGCTCGGCAATCCTCTACAAACCAAACCCGGCAGAACGTCACTTATCTTTCGCGGGAAGCTGTTCAGACAACCGAGGCCAGCTCTGGGGGCGAGGACGAAACCGATCCGCGCATGCGAGTTGCCACAATTAATCTGACCCGCTACTCTACAGCCGATACCTACATCCTTTTATTGATATCTTCTGTCATATTCTGGGCATCGCCAGTCAGCATCAAGGTATTGGCTATTCAAACTCCCAACTCCTCAAGAAGCGCATCTGCCGCCGCACGAAGCTGCGGCAAGAACTCCTTTGCGATATCCCAGACCCTGGCGTGTTCCACTGCCGCGTAGCTATGGATTAAAAGATTGCGGAAGGCGATGATCCTTTGATCTCGGGAATGCGCCCCGCCAGTGCCGGATCCGTCTTGGCAAGTAGATTCAGAGCCTCGCCGATAATCTCGAATTTACGTTCAACGGCGGAATGAATGAGCGGCGACTCCGCATAAGTAACGTAATCCACACCGGCAGTGAAGCCAAGAATTGCGTCCGCCGCTTCGCGCACGTCCCAAATGTAGTTGCGCGGTTCACGCCGCATAGACAAGCTCGCGGGCACGGTTGATGTCCTTGAGCAAATAGGGGTTCTTGATGGCGCCAGGTTCGACCAGGTCGACATCCCGGCCAAGCAAATTGGCGAGCGCCTCGCGCAGGCCGAAATATTCTTCAAGCGGCCCCAGCCGGGCCGGACGCTGGTATTCGACCAGGAAATCCGCGTCGCTCGTGATCTCGTCGAAATCCGTTCCACGCGCCGCCGAGCCGAAGACTTCCAACCTGCTCACACCATAGCGCTGGCAGAGCGCGGCAATAGCCTGGCGATTCTCTGCGATCAGCCGATGCATCCCTACATCCCCTTGTTAATATCTTCCGTCATCTTCTTCGCGTCCCCGAACAGCATCAGCGTGTTGTCGCGCCAGAACAGCGGGTTGTCGACGCCGGCGTAGCCCGACGCCATGCCGCGCTTGATGAACATCACCGTCTTGGCCTTCCACACTTCCAAGACCGGCATGCCGTAGATGGGAGAGGTGGGATCGTCCTTGGCCGACGGGTTGGTGACGTCATTGGCGCCGATGACGAAGGCCACGTCCGCCTGGCCAAAGTCGGTGTTGATGTCTTCCAGTTCGAAGACCTCGTCATAGGGCACGTTGGCTTCGGCCAAAAGCACGTTCATGTGGCCGGGCATGCGGCCCGCTACCGGATGGATGGCGTATTTGACGGTGACCCCTTCCTTCTTCAGGTGGTCGGCCATTTCGCGCAATGCATGCTGGGCCTGGGCCACCGCCATGCCATAGCCCGGCACGATGATGACCGAGCCAGCGTTCTTCATGATGAAGGCCGCGTCGTCCGCCGAGCCCTGCTTGACGGGCTTGGCCTCGCCCTTAGCGGCAGGCCCGGCACTCTCGCCGCCGAAGCCGCCGAGGATGACCGAGATGAAGGAGCGGTTCATGCCCTTGCACATGATGTAGGAGAGGATCGCACCCGACGAGCCCACCAGCGCGCCGGTGATAATCAAGGCCGTATTGTGCAACGTAAAGCCGATGCCCGCCGCCGCCCAGCCCGAGTAGGAGTTGAGCATGGAGATGACCACCGGCATGTCGGCGCCGCCGATCGGCACGATCAGCAGGAAACCCAGCGCGAAGCTGATGGCGATGATCAGCCAGAAATCGATGGCGCTCTGGCTGTCGTAGAAGCCATAGAGGAAGAACACCAGCGCCAGCCCCAGCGCGATGTTGATGACATGGCGGAACGGCAGCATGATGGGCGCCCCCGACATGCGCCCGTCGAGCTTGAGGAAGGCGATGATCGAGCCGGTGAAGGTGACTGCGCCGATTGCCGCGCCCAAGGCCATTTCGATGCGGCTCTGGGCATGGATGTCGCCACCCGTGGCGATGCCGAAAGCATCGGGCGCGAAGAAGGCGGCGGCCGCCACGAACACGGCGGCGAGACCCACCAGCGAGTGGAAGGCCGCGACCAGTTGCGGCATCTGCGTCATGGCGATGTTCTTGGCCGTATAGGCGCCGATCGAGCCGCCGATAGCGATGCCGGCGATGACCAGAACCCAGACCATCGGACTCGTCGATCCCGCGGCCGCCAGCGTGGTCAAGACCGCGATGGTCATGCCTGCCATGCCGTAAGTGTTGCCGGCCCTTGACGTGGCAGGCGAGGACAAGCCCCTGAGCGCCATGATGAAACAGGCGCCGGCGGCCAGGTAAAGAAGGGCTGCGAGATTGGCCGACATCGCCTACTTATCCTTCTTCTTATACATGGCGAGCATGCGGCTGGTGACCAGGAAGCCCCCGAAGATGTTGACGCTCGCCAGGATCAGCGCCAGGAAACCGAAGATCATGGCCACGACGGAACCCGACGCCAGCGCCCCCGCGCCCACCGCCAGAAGCGCGCCCACCACGATCACCGAGGAAATGGCATTGGTCACCGACATCAGCGGCGTGTGCAATGCCGGCGTCACGTTCCACACCACATAGTAGCCGACGAACACCGCCAGCACGAAAATGCCGAGGAGCGAAACGAAAGGGTCAACCGTCTGGACGATCTGTTCCATCACTTGGCTCCCGTGAACATGGCATGTACCAGCCCGCCATCCTTGGCGATCATGGTGCCCTTGATGCATTCGTCCGCTTCGTCGATCTTGAGGCTGCCGTCTTTCTGGATCATCAGATCGAGGAAATTGGCGAGGTTCTTGGCGAACAGCGGCGAGGCGTTGCCGGCCAGCCTGCCCGCCAGGTTCACCGTGCCGATGATCGATACCCCATTGTGCACCACGATTTCGGCGGGCCTTGACAGCGGGCAATTGCCGCCGCGCTCCACCGCCAGATCGACGATCACCGAGCCGGGCTTCATGGTCTCGACCATTTCCTGGGTAATGAGCACCGGTGCGGGCCGCCCCGGAATGAGTGCTGTCGTGATGACGATGTCCTGACCCTTGACATGGTCGGCGACGAGCTTCGCCTGCTTGGCTTTGTCCTCCACCGAGAGTTCCTTGGCATAGCCGCCCGGCGTCGCCGCATCGGCCACGTCGGCAAAGACGAATTTGGCGCCAAGGCTTTTGACCTGTTCCTCGGTGGCCTTGCGCACGTCGGTGGCCGACACGATGGCGCCCAGGCGCCTGGCCGTGGCGATGGCCTGCAATCCGGCGACGCCCACCCCCATGATGAACACTTTGGCCGGCGGCACGGTGCCCGCCGCCGTCATCATCATCGGGAAAGCGCGGCTGTAATAGGCCGCCGCATCGATCACCGCCTTGTAACCGGCGAGGTTGGCTTGCGAGGAGAGAATATCCATCGACTGGGCGCGCGAGATGCGCGGCATCAGTTCCATGGCAAAGGCCGTGACGCCCGCCTGGGCGATCCTTTCGAGACCGGCGCGGTCGCCATAGGGCTCGAGCCCCGCTGCCAGGATGGCGCCCTTCTTCAGCGTGCTTAGCAGCGCCTCCGACGGCCGCCTGACACCCAGCACGATGTCGGCATCGCCGAAGCCGCCGCTGACGATCCTGGCGCCCGCCGCGGCATAGGCCTCGTCCGGGATGAAGGCGCCCGCTCCGGCACCCGCCTCGACCAGCACTTCAGCACCCTTCTTGACATAGGCCTTGACCGTATCGGGACTCGCCGCGACGCGCGACTCCCCAGCCTGGGTTTCCCTGGGGACCGCGATTTTCATGATGGCCGCCTCAGGAGACGGCGACGGCGGTGATCAACCCGAAGACCAGCAGCACGCCTCCGGAGAGATACCAGGTCTTGCCCATGCGGGCATCGACCAGCACGGCGAGAATGCCGATGATTAGCCCCACGAAGCCCAGCAGCACATTGCCCGAACCCACGAAGCGGAAGGCCACCAGCGCCACCAAGATGAGACCGCAGATGATGGTGAGAGCCACCGACCCCTTGACGAACCCGTCAAA
>JANPCA010000247.1:0-21800 GCA_031430715.1 Hyphomicrobiales bacterium
TGTTCGATGCGGCGCGGGCCAGGCGTTCGCTCGAGGAAAGCCTGAAGACGCTCAATGTGGACCGCATCCAGCTGCTGCATCTCCATGATCCCGAATATGCCTCCTCGCTCGCCGATGTGACCGGCCCCAGGGGTGCACTCGCCGAACTGTTCCGCATGAAGGAGGAAGGCCTGGCCGTCACCGTCGGTCTGGCGGCCGGCAAGGTGGACGTGATGATGCCGATCCTCAAGGATTGGGATTTCGACGCCCTTATCACCCACAACCGCTTCACACTGGTCAACCGCAACGCGGCGGAGATGATGGACTACGCGAAAGAGCGCGGCATCGCGGTGCTCAACGCCGCGCCCTATGCCGCAGGAGTCCTGGCCAAGGGCACGGCGGAGCACAAGCGCTATGTCTATCAGGAGGCGTCGCCCGAAATGCTGGCGCCCATCGTGCGCATTGAAGAGGTCTGTGCCCGCCACGGCATTCCGCCCGGTGCCGCGGCCCTGCAATTCTCCATGCGCGACGCCCGCGTGGCGTCGACCATTTGCGGTATCAGCAAGCCGGAGCGCATCGCCCAGACGATCGCATGGGCCAGGCACCCCATTCCGCGGGCCGCCTGGGACGAGTTGATGGCCTTGCCTTTCGAAAGCGGCGATCCGGAGGCGGCACGGGTCTACAAGCCGACCTGACGTCCCGGTCTTGCATATTGTTCAAACATTCGCCGCGCGAGGAGATTGACATGCCCGGACTTCGCCCTGACGTCGACCCCGATGGTCTTCAGGAATTCTCGGTGGTCTTCACCGACCGATCGCTCAACCACATGTCGGCCAGGTTCCAGACCGTCATGCGGGATATTTCGGCCATGCTGCGCGAGGTCTACAAGGCCAGCGCGGTGGCCGTGGTTCCGGGCGGCGGAACCTATGCCATGGAGGCGGTGGCCCGGCAATTCGCCTCGGGCCGCCATGCGCTGATCCTGCGCAACGGCTGGTTCTCATTTCGCTGGACGCAGATTTTCGACATGGGCGGGTTCGCTACGAAGACCACCGTTGTGATGGCGCGGCAGGCCGGCAATGCGCCACGCTCGCCCTATGCGCCGCCGCCCATTGCCGAGGTGGTGGCGAAAATCCGAAGCGAAAAGCCCGATGTGGTGTTTGCACCCCATGTCGAAACCTCGGCCGGGCTTATCCTGCCCGATGACTACATCAAGGCTGTGGCCGAAGCGGCCCACGGGGTGGGCGCCCTCATGGTGCTCGACTGCATCGCTTCGGGGGCCATCTGGATCGACATGGCTGAAACCGGCGTCGACGTGCTGATCTCGGCGCCGCAGAAGGGCTGGTCGGCCTCACCCTCGGCGGGGCTGGTGATGCTCTCGAAGCGGGCGGAGGAACGGCTGGAACAGACCACTTCGAACAGCTTTGCAATCGACCTGAAGAAGTGGCGGGCGATCATGACGGCCTATGAAGCAGGAGGCCATGCCTATCACGCGACGGTGCCGACCGATGCCCTGCTGGCGTTCCGCGATGCGATGGCCGAGACGAAGGCCCTTGGGTTCGAACAACTCAAGGCCGCGCAGTGGGCGCTCGGCCAAGCGGTGCGTGCCATGCTGGCGGCGAAGGGCGTCTCTTCGGTGGCCGCCGAGGGCTTCGGCGCGCCGGGGGTGGTCGTGTCCTACACGGACGATCCGGACATCCAGAACGGCAAGAAGTTCCTCGCCGAGGGCCTGCAGATCGCGGCCGGCGTGCCGCTGCAGGTGAACGAAGGGCCGGAGTTCAGGACTTTCCGGATCGGGCTCTTCGGCCTTGACAAGCTGAGCGATGTGGATGGCACAATCGCGCGCCTGAAAGTGGCGGTGGACCGGGTGCTTTGACCTCCTCAGACGATGTCCGAGATCCTGATCGGGCGGGTTGGCGGGCGGGGCGAGAAGCCTTGGCCGTCTTCCGGGAATTGCCCATCCAGAACGGCGGAGCAATAGCGGCCCTGGCAGCGGCCCATGCCTAGCCGAGTGGCGCGCTTCAGGGCATTGAGGCTGGCCGCGCCGCTTTCGATAACCTGTTGCAGGTCGGGGCGTTTCAGCTCCTCGCAGCGGCAGATGGCTGTTCCGGGATCGGCGAGTTCGAGGCGGGGCGGGACCGCGGCAAAGATGGACCACAGCGCTTTCTGAAAGCGGCGGTGACGGCGCAGCGTCCGGCGGATTCCGGTTTCGCGCAATTCGCCGGCGGCAAACCCCAGTTCCGCCGCGGCCATGGCGCCGGCCAATTGGCCTTCCGCTTCGGCGGCCGGTGCGCCGCCAAGGCCGGCGCAATCGCCGGCGGCGAAAACGTCTTGGACACTGGCGCGGCAGTTATCATCTCTTACCGTCACCCTTTGACCGGCCGCATCCCTGGCTTGGGCGCAGCCCAGGGACATCAGCAATTCATTGGTGGGCAGGAAGCCATAGCCCATGCAGACCACATCGGCCTCGATCTCGATGGCGCCGCCCTTGCCCGCATCGGGGTAGGCCGAGAGTTCCGCAATGAGCCTGCCATTGCCCGAACGCACCGACCGCAGCACGTGGCCGTAGTGAAGCGGGATTGACCGTGACCGCAGGCCCGCGAGCATCATCATGCCCTTGAACAGGAGCCGCGGCGCGGACATGGCCATGGCGAGCATGGATTGCAAACCTCCAACTGAGGGCCTTGGAGCGAGCTCGGCAACGCCTGCGATATCCGCACCCGCACTGGCCAGTTCAAGGGCCACCTGGAAATTGAGCGGCCCGTTGCCCGCCACCAGCATGCGTTTGCCGGCCACAACCCCGTAGCTGCGCAGCAGCGTCTGGGCAGCACCCGTGGTCATCACGCCGGGCAGCGTCCAGCCGGGACAGGCCATGGGCCGCTCGAAGGCCCCGGTGGCGACGATCACCTTGCGGGGGCGGCACCTGATGCTTCTTCCCTGATGCGAGATCATGAATTGCAGCGGCTCGAAGACGCCCCAGACTTCCGCCCCTCTTTTCCAGTCGACGTTCGTTGCTTTGACTTTTCCAATCAGCGCGCGGCCTCCCGCGAATTGCGTGTCGTCGGAAACCACGCCGCCTTGGGCTGGCTGCTTATAGAATTGTCCACCGTCATTGGGGCGCTCGTCGGCGAGGAGGACGCTTGCGCCGGCGCCACTTGCCGCCAGCGCGGCATTGAGGCCCGAAGGCCCGCCGCCGATGACGAGAATGTCCGGCGTCAAGACTTCCGGCCCGCCTTGTTCACCACTATCTTGTGCCGCAAGCGCCATGCGCGGTGCTTGGCGTTTGATAGCGATCGGCCGGGTGATCTTGGTGACGCAGGCCCGCACCGCCTCCCGGCCATCCGCCGTGACCAGACAGTCCTGACAGACGCCCATGCCGCAATAGAGGCCGCGCGGCGCTCCCGACTGGGTGGTTCTCAAATGATAGATGCCGGCCCGCGACAGGGCCGCGGCGATGCTGTCGCCTTCATGGGAAACGATGGTGCGCCCTTCAAAGGTGATTTCAATGGTCTTGGGTTTGCTCATCCGGCGGATTTTTTCCGGAGCCTCAACTGCTCCATGAGTTGGCGGTCCCTCCAGGCGGTGCGTTCCGCCCAAGCGCCGAGCGGCAACACAGCGCGCCGTGCCTGCGCCACGGCGGCGATCATGTCATCTGTCCACGGATCATTCTGGCCACGCTCGCGGCCCATGGCGAGATAGTGCGGCCCCATCCTTGCCGCATGGGCTTCGATGCCGCCGCGGGTGTTGAGGTCGATGGTCTCGAAGGGTCCGATCACCGACCAGCGCAACCCTAAGCCATCGCGGACAATAAGGTCAATGTCGTCCGGCGTGACCACGCCGTCGCGCACCAGGCAATAGGCTTCGCGCAACAGGGCGCCCTGCAGCCTGTTGAAAGCGAAGCCCCGCGGTTCGTGATGCACGTGAACCGGAACGATGCCGGCGGCCCTTAGCAATGCCTCGGCGCGCGCGATCACATCAGGCGATGTGAAAGGTGACGGAACGATTTCCGCGACGCGCAAGAGATAGGGCGGATTTCCCGGATGGACCACGAGGCAGCGGTCCCGCGCTGGGACATGGCGCGCGAAATCGGAAGCCGGAATGAAGGACGTGGAGCTTGCAAGCACGGCGTCCGGCTCCGCCAGCTCACTGAGTTTTGCGAAGAGCGCGGCTTTCACGCTGAGGTCTTCGGGCGCGCATTCCTGCACGTGCTGGGCGGACGCCAGAGCCTCTTCGAGCTCCAGGGTCATGGCGATGCGTGACAGCACAATTCCGGGCTGGCCATCGAGCAGTTCGAACGATGCGAGATCCCGCAGGGTCCGTTCGATTTCAGCAATGGCGGCGATGCGGCGGGCATGATCAGTGTCGTAGAGCTTGACGGAAAATCCAGCGCCCGCAAAGGCAACCGCCCAGGCCGCGCCGATACTGCCGGCGCCGATGATGGCGATTGGGCGTTCGAAATCCATCGTGTCAGTCATCCCCATGCATGCCCGCGTGTCAAGCATTCGATCACCCAATGGCGGGCGGGAATGCTTGTGAAGCCTGCGTTTCTGTTGGATGATGAAACATAAACCCCGCGCCGAGGATGCCGATGAACCCGTTCGATCTGACTGGAAAAACCATCCTCGTGACCGGGGCATCGAAGGGCATCGGCAGTGCCATTGCCTCGGCACTGGGGGCACAGGGCGCCAATGTCATCGCGCATTATCGCGGCGATGCGGCGGGCGCGGCGCGGACGGTTGCGGGCCTGCCGGAGTCCCGTGCCAAGACCATTCAGGCAGACCTCGCCATTCCGGGAGAAGCGGCACGGCTGTGGACGCAAGCGCTGGCCTGGAAGGGGCGTGTCGACGTGCTCGTCAACAATGCCGCAACACTGTCATTCGAAGGCGGCGTCGACGACAGCGACGAGGTGTGGGACAAGGTCTGGGCCTCGTCGTGGCAGACCAATGTCAAGTCACCGTCGGACCTGCTGCGCGGCGCAGTGCGTCACTATCGCAAGGCAGGAGGCGGCATCATCATCACCATCTCGAGCTGGAATGCGCAGCGCGGCTCCACCAATCCGGCGACGATTGCCTATGCCGCGACCAAAGCCGGCATCATGGCGGCGACCAAGACCATCGCGCGCGGTTATGCCAAGGAGAATATTCTCGCCTATATCATCACCCCCGGCGTGGTGCGCACCAGGCTTTCGGAGGATTTCGCGGCGAGGCAGGGCGGCGAACAGGCGGTTTCGGCCACGCTGGCCATGGGCGAGTGGGTGCCGCCCTCCGACATCGCGGCGCTGGTGACGTTTCTTTCGACCGGCGCGTGCAAGCACCTGTCGGGCGCCACACTCGACGTCAATGGCGCGACTTACGTGCGCTGAGATCGAGAACGGCGGCGCGCCGTTCGAGATAGAAACCGTAGTTGCGCGGCAGGACCTTGTGGGGCTCGGCTAGGCCAAGCTCCTGGGCGGCGCGATAGAGCCAGTGCGGTTCGGCCATCATCTGGCGGCCCATGGCGATCAGGTCGGCGCTGCCTTCGGCGAGAATGGCCTTGGCCTGTTCGGGATCGATGATGGCGCCGACCGCCATGGTGGCGACACCTGCTTCGCGTTTCACCGCCGCCGCATAGGGAACCTGGAAGCCCGGCGCGATCTTCGTGGTTGAAAGCGAGGCTGAACCCGCCATGCCGCCGGAGGAGCAATCGATGACATCGACGCCACGCTCTTTCAGCGCAAGTGCCAAAGCCACGGTGTCCGCGATGGTGGAACCGCCCTCGACACCGTCAACGCAGGAGGCGCGATAGAACAGCGGCTTGTCTTCCGGCCAGATAGCCCTGAGCGCCTCGGCAATGAGCAGGGCCAGGCGCAGGCGCTTGTCGCGCGTGCCGCCGAAAGCATCGTTGCGCCGGTTGGTGATCGGCGAGACGAAGGAATGAATGAGATAGCCGTGGGCGCCGTGGATTTCGAGTACATCGAAGCCAGCCGCTAGGGCACGATGGGCTGCCTCGCAAAATTTCGCGATGATCTGTTCGATCTCGGGGACGGTCAATTCATGCGGTACAGGCGAGCCTTCGCGCTCCGCCACGGGGCTTGGCGCGACGGTCCGCCACGCCGCCTCGGGGCCATCGCCGCGCGAGATTGGACGCGCGCCATCCCATGGCCGTTCGGCGCTGCCTCTTCGCCCGGAGTGGCCAATCTGGATGCCGCAGGCCGCACCATAGGCATGATAGAGATCAGCAATCGCCTTGAGGCCCGGAACATGGGCATCGCTCCACAACCCAGTGCAGCCATGTGTGATGCGGCCTTCAGGGGTGACGCCGGTTGCCTCGACAAAGGCGAGACCCAGCCCGCCGGACGCGAAGCGCGCGTGATGTTCGAGGTGCCAGTTCTGGGTGAGGCCGCCCACCGCCACATATTGGCACATGGGCGACAGCACGGCACGGTTCCTGAGCGTGATGCCGCGCAGAACCAACGGTGAAAACAGGTGGGGCTCAGGCATGTTCCCGGCCGGACTATTCGGCGGCGATGCGCATGGAGCGGCTGGACTGCTTGCCGTCGAGGCGGTCCATCAGCACATCCAGTTCCTTCATGACGGCGAGGATTTTCTTCACCCTGGCTTTGCCCTCGTTGCCGAGTTCGGCGAAGGTGGTGAGCGGCGGGCGCACGTCGCCGACGGGTAACCCCGCCGCGGCGGCCAACGCCTTCGAATAACACTGATGGCCATAGGTCGGATGGCCTGCCGCGATGATGGCGTTCAGCTTGTTGATCAGGCGCTCGATCTTCTTGGCTTCGTCAAAGCGGCTCTCGGCGCAGAAATCGCAGATGCGGGTCGAGGCGCGGGGGATGTAATTGCCATAGGGGTTCACATAGCCAACCGCGCCATAGAGATAGGACTCGACGATGCGCTGGCCGGCGAAGACGTTCATGACGCCCTTGGTTTCCTCGATGATGTCATAGACGCGCGCCATGTCCTGGCTCGCCTCCTTGATGTAGCGGATCTGCTCGAAGCTCCTGGTCAGCCGCGCCACCAGCTTGGCGGACATGTCGACATTGGACGTGTACGGATTGTTGTACAGCATGATGGGGATCGAGACGGTCTCGCAGATCGCCCGGTAATAGGCGAAGATCTCGTCCTCGGTCGGCGTGTAGTAATAGGGCGGGATGATCATGAGGCCGTCGGCACCGAGCCTCTCGGCCTCGCGGGAATAGCGCACGGCATTGGGCGTATAGGCATTCATGGTGCCGACCATGACCGGGATGCGCTTGCGGACATGCTTGACGGTGGCTTCGACGAACATGGTGCGTTCGTCGTCGGTGAGTGTCAGGAATTCGCCGGTGGTGCCGAGGATGATGATGCCGGGGACGCCGTTGGCCAGTTGCCAATCGAGGAATTTCTTCCAGGCCGGAATGTCGATGCGCTTGCCATCGGCCGTGAAGGGCGTGATGTTGACCGAGAAACTGCCCCTGAAATGATGACCCATCGCGGCCTATCCTCCGATTGCACGATTTGGCGAATTTCACTACTGTGTACAACGTGCATACAGGAATTTCCAGCAGGAAAGCGGATGTCTTGGTCATCGGCGGCGGGCTGGCCGGTTGCGCCACCGCCTATTATCTGGCCCGCGAAGGGGTTGGCGTCACGCTCACCGAGCGCTCGGACCTCAACATGCAGGCATCGGGTGCCAATGCCGGTGGATTTCACGCGCAGATTCCGCATCTTACCTTCATGGAGGAAGGCGATGCCTGGGCGCGGAATTTCGCGCCGGTCGTCGAGATGCTGCTGGCTGGAATCCGGTTGTGGGGAACGCTTGAAAAGGAGCTCGATAGCGATCTCGAATATTACATCGGCGGCGGTATTCTGATCGCCGACCAGGAAGTCCAAATGCGCGATATCGCGCGGCGCATGGAAATCGAGCATTCGGTTGGCCTCGAAATTCACGCCCTGACGCGCAACGAATTGCGGAGTCTCGCGCCCTATGTTTCGGAGAACATGGTGGGCGGGTGTTTCTGCCCCGCGGAGGGCAAGGCCAATCCGCTGTTGGCCACGCGGGCCTTTGCACGGCGCGCGGTTGAGAAGGGCGCGGTCATCCTGCGCAACACGGAGGTCACCGGACTGGAGAGCAACGGCCAAGGCTTCACGGTGCGGACCAGCGCGGGCGACATCGAAGCGGCGCGGGTGGTCAATTGCGCAGGCGCCGAAGCGGGGCGGATCGCCCGCATGCTCAATATGGATGTGGCCATCCAGGGCTTTCCGATCCAGGTCAGCGTCACGGCACCGGCTGAACCTTTCATCAAGCATCTGGTCTATGCGGCGGGCCACCGGCTGACGTTGAAACAGGCGGCAAACGGCACGCTGCTCATCGGCGGCGGCTGGCCGGCAAAGATCAGCAACATCACCGGGCAGCCGGTGGCCGGCCTCGACTCGCTGCTGGGCAATCTCAGACTCGCAAAATACGTGGTGCCGGCCGTGGGCGAGGCGCAATTGATGCGCAGCTGGGCGGCCATCGTCAACGGCACGGCCGATTGGAAACCCATCATCGGCGAAGCGCCGAAACATAAAGGCTTCTTCTTCAACCTGTTTCCATGGACGGGATTCACCGCCGGGCCGATTTCGGCACTGGTGACGTCGGAGCTGGTGCTGGGCCGCAAACCGTCGATCGACATCACCCGCTATTCGGCATTGAGCGGGGTTATGTGAACCTCGGGGGCTACGCCAGGGTTGGTGAATCGATATTTTGCAGGCGCCGCTTCCCACTCCCGTCATGGTCCGCGAAAGCGGACCATCCATCTTGCGGCGGACAGAATGGATCCTCCGCTTGCGCGGAGGATGACGGATGTGTTGGGGTGTTTGAGCAGGCCCTGGCAACATCAATGACGCAGGATCTTGCCCACGAAATCCCTGAGCCTGTCAGTCCTGGGATTGTCGAAAATGTCCGCAGGTTTGCCGCTCTCGACCACCTGGCCCTTGTCCATCATGATGACGGTGTTGGCGATCTCGCGCACGAAACCCATTTCGTGGCTGACGATCAGCATGGTCATGCCGTCACGGGCCAGATCGCGGATTGCGTCCAGCACCTCGTTGACGAGTTCGGGGTCGAGTGCCGAGGTCACCTCGTCGAGCAAGAGGATTTCCGGGCGCAGCGCCAGGGCCCTGGCGATGGCGACGCGCTGCTGCTGGCCGCCCGAGAGCTGATCGGGATAGGCATGCAATTTGTCGGCGAGGCCGACCTTGGTGAGGATACGCGTGGCTTCCGCTTCCACTTCGGCCCTCGGCCGTTTCTTGATTTTCACGGGTGCAATGGTGACGTTGCGCATCACGTCCATGTTCTGGAAAAGATTGTACTGCTGGAAGACGATCGCCATGCGGTCGCGGGCGTTGCGGATGCTGGCGGCCGAGTTGTAGGAAATGCGGGTGCCGTTCAGCGTGACCTCGCCGCCGCTCATCGGCGTCAGGCCCATCAGTACACGGAGGATCGTGGACTTGCCCGAACCCGAGGGACCGATCAATGCCGCCACCTCGCCCTTTTCAAGCGAGAAACTGATGCCATTGAGAACACGCAGCTTAGCGTAGCTTGCCGACAGGTCTTTGACTACGAGGTGTGGCAAGACGCTTCTCCAACCATTGGCCGAACCTGGTGAGCGGATAGGACATGACGAAATAGAGAAAGGCAATGGTGCCGAACACGAGGATGCCGGAGAAACCCTTGTTGTTCAATTCGCGGCCCCGGAAGGCAAGTTCGAAGACGCCGATCTGGCCGACCAGAGCCGTATCCTTGATAAAGGCCACCATGAAGACCATGGCGGGCGGCAGGATGACCGGCCAGGACTGCGGGATTATGACCTGCGTCAGCGTCTGCCAGCGCGAGAAGTTGAGGGCTTGCGCCGTCTCGATCTGGTGGCGCGGCACGGATTCGAAGCCGCCCCGGATGATGTCGGCCGAGAAGGCCGTGGCATAGAGGCAGATGGCGATGACGGCGATGAGGAACAGCGAGGCGTTCTTAATGAAGGCGGCGATGAAGAACAGCACCAGGAAGGCTGTCACCAGAAACGGGATGCGGCGGAAGGATTCGACATAGAGGATGGCGAGCAGCCGGAACGGCAAGGCCCAGAGGCCCGGCGTCTGACGGATATAGACGACGATGAAGGCAAGAATGAATCCTAATCCGCAACCGGCGAAGGTGAGCGCCAAAGTCATGGCCATGGCCTGAGCCAAGAAGGCGATGTTGTTGGCGCTGAGGAAGTCTGGAAGCTGACCGAGGATCTGTTCCATGCTCAAAAAATCTTGGCCTTCACACGGAAGGCCCATTGCCCGATGAAGGCCAGCGACAGGGTGGCGGCGAAGGTGATGACGATATAGATACCCGCCGCGACCGTGAAAGCCTCGATGTGGCGGTAATTATCGGAGGCGATGTTGTAGGCCGTCCCCAGGAGTTCGTTGACGCCGAAGATCATGGCCATCGAGGTCGAGAGCGTCAGGATGATGAAATAGTTGGCCAGCGCCGGGTAGACGGTGCGCACGATGTGGGGAACGATCACAAACCAGATCTGCTGCAGCCGGGAAAATCCGAGGGTCTCGGCGGCTTCGATTTCGGTCTGGCGCACCGAGAGGAAACCAGCCCGCATGATCTCGCAACCATAGGCCGAGGTGGCGGTGATGAGCCCGATAATTACAGCGAGATGCTTATCCAGGTAGATGCCGA
Source organism: Hyphomicrobiales bacterium (assembly GCA_031430715.1). Taxonomy (GTDB): domain Bacteria; phylum Pseudomonadota; class Alphaproteobacteria; order Rhizobiales; family Aestuariivirgaceae; genus Aestuariivirga. The sequence goes on from JANPCA010000247.1 coordinate 10,657, forward strand.
TTTCCGGCAGGCCATAATACATGAAATAGACGTGGATCAGCACCGGGGTATTGGTGAGGAAGGTGACATAGGCGCCGGCCAGCCGGCGGGCAATGGCACTGCGCGACGACCGCATGGCCGCGAGTGCCAGTGCGGGCGCGAGGCCGAGCCAAAAGCCGAGCATGGCAAGTTCCAGCGTTAACGCGGCGCCTTGCAGCAGCTCCGGCATCCGGCCGAAGATCACGCCGAACTGGAAGGTGTAGATCATGGGAATGAACGGAAAACAGCTTGCGAAAGGCTGTTTGCTTCAAACCGCGCCAATCCCAAATCCGTCATTCCGGCGAAAGCCGGAATCCCGCTTTGGCGCCGCAAGCGGGACCCCAGCTTGCGCTGGGGTGACGGATTGAGGGGATTGTTCAACGTTCAGAAATACGGCTGGTGCGGGATCTTCACCAGCATCTCGGCACCCGCCACCTTCATCCACTCTGCATCGACCGCGCCCGAGGAATGGAGTTTGTAGAGGGCGATGTTGAGAACGTCGCGGAGCGCGTAGTTGCCCTTTTGCACTCCAATCGCATCCCAGCCCACGTCGATCTTCTCGGACAGGATGTTCCACTTGACGTCCTTGTGGTTGCCGGTGAAAGCCACGAAGAAATCGAGCATTTCGACCAGCGCGTCGGCACGCCCTTGCGCGATCATGCGGATGGCGTCGGCGCTGGAATCGACGATTTCCATCTTGGCGTTGGGAAGATTTTCCTTGGCCCAATCGATGGTCCAGGCGCTGCGCACGTCGACGAGGGTATATTTCGCGTCGTTCAGGTCCTTGTAGCTGGCAAGATTCGGGTGCTTGTCGGTGGTCAGCACACCCATCACTTCGGTATGCAGCGGGAAAGTATATTCGATCAGCTTGGCGCGCTCGGAATTGCGCGTCAGCCCACCGAGCGAGATGTCGATGGTGTCGGCGACCAGAAAGGGGACGCGCTGGGCGGTTTCGGTCGGAATGAATTCGACCTTGGCGAGTTTCAGTTCCTGGGCGAGCCGGTTGGCGATGGCGATGTCGAAACCTTCGAATTCACCTGCGGCGTTGCGCGAGGAAAAGGGCGGCGAATTCGGATGAACGCCGACGCGCAGCACGCCTTCCTTCAGCACGTCGTCCATCGTTTTGGCCTGGGCCGACGATATGAAACCGGCGGACGTCGCTGCGGCCGCAACGCCGGCAAGGCCGCGGCGGGAAACGGAGATGGTCATTTGCAATCCTCCCTGTCTGGCGCCCGGTCCGTCATGGCCGATCGCCTCGATTGGAATGATGATCCCATTTCGGCAGAGCGGTCAAGCGTATGCTTGGTGTATACAAGAATTGCAGCGCTGCTAAGATGCTCGAATGGGGTCAATGGAAGGGAGTTCCGAGCGCTTTGTCCCGCAATATCATCATCACCGGCGCCTCGGGCGGCATCGGCCGGGTTGTTGCAAGGCGATTCCTGGCCGATGGCGGCAGCGTTGCAAATCTCGACCGCACGCCATTTCCCGAGTCCCATCCCAAGCTCACGTCGATTGCGGTTGAATTCGGCGAGCCCTCCTCCATTGCCCAAGCCTTTGCCGCCGCGGACGGTCTGTTCAAGGCACCGCCCGACGTGCTCGTGTGCTGCGCCGCCTATAGCAGGCCGGGGCATTTCCTCGATGTGTCTCCCGCCGATCTCGACGGGATGATCGCCACCAATCTGCGCGGCACATTCCTGTGCGGGCAGGAGGCCGGCCGCCGCATGCGGCAGAAAGGCTCCGGCCATATTGTGGTGATCACCTCGATTGCCGCCGAACAGGCATGGGCCGGCGAGTCCGTGTACAGTATTACCAAAGCCGGACAGCAGGCGCTGGTGCGATCGATGGCCATCGAACTGGCCCCCTTCAACATCTGTGTCAATGCCGTGGCACCCGGATTGATCGATGTGAAGAGTGCCGGAATGGCATCGGAACGCGGCGACCCAGAAGTCTACAATCACGAGATGGACCGCACACCGCTTGGCCGCTTCGGCGCGCCGGAAGAGATCGCCCATGCCATTCATCACCTGACGACCGTCACCTGGATGACCGGGCAGACGGTGACGGTCGATGGCGGCTACCTGGCCTCGTCGATGGCCTATTTCGGGGCAAGAAAATCGAGACTCATATCGCCTTAGGCCTGAACTGCATGTTCATGGCCGGGCGCCGCGACAGGCGCTCGGTGAATTCGGTGATCAGTGCCATGGCATCGGCGCGGGCGGCGTCTTCCGCGGCATCGGCATCCTTGCGGGCGATGGCATCGAGCATGTCGCGGTGAGGTTTGAGGATGTCGCCGCTCACCCGGTCCGGCAGGTGCATGCCGTAGAGTCCCAAGAGGCGCTGGCCCTGGTCGAGCACGCCGCTCATCCAGGAACTGATCAGCGGATTGCCGCCCATGGCGGCGATGGCCATGTGAAATTCGCGATTGTAACTTACCATGCTGCGGATATCGCGGTTGCGCAGCGCCTCCTGGTGCTTGTCGTTGGCAAGTTTAAGATAGTCGAGCTTGGCAAAGTTGGGCGTCTGGGCCGCCAGCCTGGCGCACAGCCGGTAGAGCAGTTCCATGGCATCGAAATAGGCGGGAAGGGCCGCGATGTCGAATTGCGCCACGGTGGACGTGCGGTTGCGGAGATTTTGCACGAGACCTTCGGCCGAGAGCCTGATCAGCGCCTCGCGCACCGGCGAGCGCGAGACGCCGAATTGCTTGCTGAGTTCGGTTTCATCGAGAAACGAACCGGGCATCAATTCAAGGTGCAGGATCTGGCTCTTGATCTGATCATAGACGAAGGCGGCCCCCATGCCGCGCGGCCGCCGCTCGGCGCCTGACGATTTCCTAGCGGGCATGTTTGCGCCGGTAGGCCCGCCAGGTCATGGCCCAGCGTTCAGGATCCTCAAGCGGTCCAGTGCGGATTTGATGCAGAGGTTGATTGTGAGGCGCGGTCTTGACGATGTCCGGCGTCTCGTAGGCCTCGCGGACGATCTCGGCGATGACGCCGATCCAGTAGTCGATGTCTTCCTTGGAATACATCTCGCCCGCCTCGGGCGTAAAGGGTTCGGGCACGATCCAGGGTTCGTGACTCATCCAGTAGGGATCGACACCGAAATCCGCCATGCGGTTGGCCACCTCGGTGGTGCCGATGCCCGTATCCTCCTTGAGTTGCCCCAGACTCCAGCGGGTCATTTCCATGCGCCATCCCGGGACTTGGCCGTTCGAGCGCGACAGGCCTTTGATCCCGCCCAGCCGCGTGTCCATATAGTTGTTGGCCAGCACCGAAAGATCGGACGCTTCATTGATGCCTTGCGAACCCATGGCTCTGACCCAGGCATAGGCCTTGAAGACCTGCGGCACGTTGCCGAAGAACTCGCGGATCTTGCCGGTCGACTTCGGCCGGTCGTGGTCGAGACGGTATTTCCCGTTCTTCAATGTGACGACTGGTGCTGGCAGATAGGGCGCAAGTTCCCTCGAACAGCCATAGGCGCCGACCGCCGGGCCGCCGCCGCCCTTGGGCGCGCCGAAGGTCTTGTGCAGCATGAACATGCAGGCATCAAAACCCAGTTCGCGCGCCCTGATCTTGCCCATGACTCCGTTGAAATTGGCATGGTCATAGAAGCACAGGCCCCCTGCCCCATGGACGATGCCGATCCACTCCTTGATGTTGGGATTGTAAATTCCCATGTCGTCCGGGTTGTTGATCAGCAGGGCTGCTGTACGGTTCGATACGGCGGCGCGGAGCGCCTCCGTCGAGGGGTAGCCGTTGTCCTCGAGTTGCAGCGTGATGACCTTGAAACCGGCGGCGGCGGCTGTCGCGGCGTTGCAGGGATGGGCCTGGATTGAGGTGATGATTTCGTCGCGCTGCTTGAGTTCGCCGCGGCCGGCATGATAGGCGCGCGTCATGCAGCAATGGGTAAAGGCGGCATCGGCACCGCCGCCCGCCTGGAAGATGAACTGATCCATGCCCGACAATTCGCGCAGGATGAGATCGAAGGAATGGATGACCTCGAGAATGCCCTGCAAACTGTCTTCCGGCTGACCGGGATGAAGCTCCGCGAGCTCGGGGCGGTTGGCGAGCGCCTCGCTGGCGGGCGAATTGTATTTCATGGTGCAGGTGCCGAACAGGCTGATGCCGACCATGCCTTGGGTCTCCTGCGACAGGCGCAGGTAATGGCGCTCAACATCGGGTTCCGAAAGCTCCGGCAGTTTCGGCGGGTTCCGGCGCTGCATTGCGGGCGCGATGAGATCGGCCGCTGTGCCGATCCTCTTGCGGATCGCGGGGTGAGATTCCGGAAAGGTCTGGCCCCGGCGGCCGGGATGGCCCAGTTCCATGACGACGGGTTCATCCCAGCGGGCGCCGTGATAGTCGCGGAGTTTAGTCATGTCACGGCCTCCGCCACGGCATCGGCAAGGCGGTCAATATCGTCCTTGCCGTGTAGTTCCGTCACGCAATAGAGGGCGCACTGGCCGAAGCCAGGGAAGCTCTCCGAAAGATCCTTGCCGCCGAAGATTTTTTCCCTGCGGAGCTTGCGGTTGATAACCGCCACGGCCTTTCCGGTCCGATTGAAGTCCACAACGAATTCCTTGAAGAAGCCGTCTCCGAATTTGACACTCACACCCTTGATTTTCGAGAGCAGCTTCGCCGCGTAATGCGATTGCTCGACGATCAGTTCGCCGACCTCGCGCATTCCCCGTGGACCCATCAGAGATAAATAGACGGCGTTGGCGATGGCCCAGAGATAGACCGAGTTGCCGGTCCAGTCGCGGCCCTCCTCGCGCATGCCGTAGGAGGTCTGGTGCGAACTGCACAGCGCGAAGCCGTGCTCGCCCGCCTTCACCGTGTCCGTGATGCTGACCAGAAAGCCGTTGTATTGGCGGACGTATTTCTCTTCGTCGCGCGAGGCGATGTAGCCGCCGACACCGCCGCCGCAATTCATGTGAACCCCCAGGGGCTGGGTGGGGCCGACCGCCAGATCGGCGCCATAATCGGCGGGCGGGCGCAGAAGCCCAAGCGAAATCGGGTCGGCACCGGCGATGAACTCGGCACCCGCCGCGTGCACGAGCTTGGCGATCTCGTCGACCTTCGATTCAATGCGGCCAAGGCAGGATGGCACTTCGATGTAGAGCGCCGCAGTGCGGGATGAGAGTTTCGACCTAAGGTCGGCCAGATCGAGTTGCCCCGTCTTCTTCTCGAATCCCACCTCGACGATCCTGATGTGGCTCGCCATGCCGGGCAGTTCGCAATAATTGGCGATGACCGAGCGCCGTTCCGGATCGATGATCCTGGGGATCAGCACTTCATGGCGGCCAGTGAGGCGCGCCGCCATGCGGATGGCATGGCCCGCGGCACAGCCCCAACTGTAGACGGGCAATTGCACCACATCCATTTCAAGGAGTTCGCCCATCTGGCTGGCATATTCGAACCAAGCCTGGTTGCGGCCATGGTCCGATTGCGGCGAGCCCCAAACCGACGTCAGGAATTCCATGCGTCCAACGATCTCGTCGACGACGGCTGGCACGTGATGCTGCCAGCAGCCGCTCCCAAGGAAGTTGAGATTGTCCTCGCAGGTCTGGTTCTTGCGCAGCATCTCCAGAAGGGTGCGCTTCAGTTCCATTTCGGATTTAAGCTGGCGCGGCAATTCGATGGGGCGCTTCAGGCGGTGGCCGGCCGGAATCTGGGCGAAAAGTTCCGCAATGCTGCCCGCACCGATCTCGCGGAGCATCTGCTGCTTCACATCGGTGATCGAATTGGCCATCCAGGGATGGGCGGACGATTGATCTTGCCGCGTCATTGCCTGCTCCATCTTGCATACAGACAGTATTCTTGCATTTGGCTCGGCCGTCTTCAAGACGAGACGCGCAGCATGGCGAAACGGCCGGGGCCGGTGTGGACGCGGATGAAGCCCGCCAGCGCGGCGTCGGTCGCCGGGTCGCCAGTGTCGATATAGAGCCTGCCGCCTTCGAGCTGTGCCAGTTTGGCTGCGCCGGCGATCACGATGATATTCGCCCAGCCCGCCTTGCGGATGACGTCAGCCGGGATTTGCTGGTTGCCGCGGCCGAGCACGAAGCCCTGGCCGCCGGTCACGCCGAGGATGATGCGCATCGGCGCCCGTGCCGAAAGTTCGCGCACCCGATTGGCATCGAGGTCGGTGCCGATGAGCGCGCCATCGCGCAGTGCATCGACGCCAAGCAGCGTGCCCTCAAGTCCCAGTTGTGCCAGAACGAACTTGGAACTGGTGCCGGGTCCGACAAGGTAAGTTACACCTGGATGCATCCCCTGAATGATGTCCAGCGCGGCACCGGTCAGCGCCAGATCTTCGTCAAGCCCGCCACGGGCCTTGGCGTTTTGCAGGAGATGGCGCACATCGGGTGTCATGGCATAACCGAAGAGGCGGGCCGCAATCCGGCCGGACGCCAATTGGGTTTCGTCCATGTCCATGACCTCGGACGATCGCAACCGCACGGATTGACGTTCGTCAACCACATCGCGTAGCAACCTGCCCGCGGCCTCGGGCGTTGCCGCGAAGACGCCTGAGTGCATCTTGACACCCGAAGGTATGCCGAGAACGGGAATGGTTTGGCTGACCACGTCAACAATATCGCGGGCGGTGCCATCGCCTCCCGCGAAGACGATCAGGTCGGCGCCGCGCTCCACAAGCGCCAGCGCCGCGGCCTGGGTCATCTGGCGGGTGGTCGGCTGTTCAACGCCAAGTGAAAGGACATCGCAGGTCAGGCCCGCACATCCGACGGACTCCGCGCCCATCGATCCGGCGCAGGCGATGAGCTTGATCCGCGCGGCGACAGGGTTCAGGAAAGCCAGCGCCCGCGTGGCGCGCCCCGTGGCGTGTTGCGAAGACTCGGCTGTTGAGACGGACATGTGATCGCTGCCCTTCAGTGCCAAGGGACCACCAAGCCCAGCCACCGGGTTGACGATGATGCCAATCGTTTTCATGAGTTACTTGCCGATGGAGCAGGGCGTCACCTAATGATTCTGTATCTCCGGATAGCGCAGCCGCAGCCCCGGGACGGGCATCGGAGCGGTATGCACCGACCAGCCGCACAGGCTGGCGATGATCAGCGTCTTCATATCGGGACCGCCGAAGGCAATATTGGTGGGCGCCACCAGCATCAGTTGCTCCCAGTCGTCGTAAAGCGTCACCAATGCTCCGGCCTGCGTCAGGCGATAGATGATATTGGGATTGTAGAGGCTGATATAGAGATCGCCGTTGGCATCGAGGGCGACGCCATCGGGCACGGTGCGCGGCAAGTCCACCACCACGCTGCGCTGGCCCGCCGTTCCATCGGCGTTGATCTCCAGGCGCGAAACGAGGGGCGGACTCGATTCGACAACATAGAGGGCACGGCCATCGGCGGAGAGGCACATGCCGTTGGTAAAACCATTGGCCCGGCGGTCCCAAATCCCGGCTTTGCCGCCGGGCGCCACTTTCCAGATGAAACCATCGCGCCCGCCCCAGGTGCCGGAATCGGAAACGTAGAGATTGCCGGTATCATCGAACACCGGATAATTGGGAACGCGCATCTTCTGTCCGGCGCCGCCGCTGGCATAGACCGAGACCTTGCCGCCGGGCGTGATGCGATGGACACAGGCCGACCGGTCGTCGCAAGCATAGGTGTTTCCGGCGGCATCATGGGCGAGCCCCAGCAGAAAACCGCCCGGCACGCGCGCCACCTCCTCGATCCGGCCATCATCAAGTCCGAAGCGGTAGAGCTGGCCTGCCTCGCCTCCGGCATAGGCACGGCCGTCAGGCCCCCATGCTACAGCTTCGGGATGATCGAAGGCGTGGCCGGTGTTGGTGAGTGCGAGCGGAATGCTGTCTGTCATTAGAAAATCCTCGGGCATGACCGGCGGCGGGAAATGCTCCTTGACCGGCCTCGACCCGAAACTATAGTGTCGTCCGGCACTACAGATCAATGTCCAACATTCCGGAACGGTGCCGGTGTTCGGTTCCGGCAGCTATTGCGTCGCGGGGATAGGCAGCATGGATTTGCTGGGCGGCAAGGTTTGTCTCGTGAGCGGTGCCGGACAGGGTCTCGGCCGGTCGGTGGCGCTGGAGATGGCCGCTGAAGGTGCGGTGGTCGTGCTGCTCGAGCGCAATGCCGAAACGCTGGAAACCACTGCTGCGGAGATTCGCCAGGCGGGCGGAATAGGCCATCCCCATGTGCTGGATGTGACAGACTACGGCCGCTATGGCGGCGTGGTCAGCGCTGTGATCGCCGAGTTCGGCCGCATCGACGTGCTGGTCAACAATGCCGCCATCAATCCACCGCCAGGCACCATTCTCGACGACACGCTGGAGGACTGGCGGCGCAGCATCACCATCAATCTCGAAGCGGTCTATATGGGCAGCAAGCTGGTGGCGCCCCATATGGTGACGCGGCGCGATGGACGGATCATCCACATCGCATCGATCCAGGGCTTCGCCTCAAGCGGCGGCTGCGGCGCCTACAACGCGGCAAAAGGCGGCATCATCGCGCTCACCAAGTCGATGGCGGTCGAACTCGGGCGCTACAATATTCTGGTCAATGCCGTGGCGCCGGGCTTCATGAAGACGCCGATGTCGGTGGTGAACGGTGTCGACGAGACAACGGCGCCGGATTTCATCGACTGGTATATCACGCGCCGCAAGATTCCGCTGGGCCGGACGGGATTGCCCGAGGAGGTGTCGGGCACCGTGGTGTTTCTCGCCTCCAATTACTGCCGTTACATGACCGGCCAATTGCTGGTTGTCGACGGCGGCCTGATGAGCACGTTCTGACCGGCCCGGGCCGCGATTGAACCCGGAGGAAGAAATCGGATAACAACGGCAAGAAGGAAAGGTTGGCATCACATGGATCACTCACCGAAACGGAATGTCTCGCGGCGCGGCCTGCTGAAAACCTCGATGGCGCTTGGCGCCGGCGCAGCGATCAGCGGTCTGGCGCCACGGGCCGCCTCCGCACAGGAAAAAAATCTCGACATGTGGTGGTGGGGCGAGCAGGAGCTTCCGGGCCTTCAGAAGTTCGTCGACAGTTCGGTTGCCGCCTACAAGGACGCCGCGGTCAAATCCATGCTGCAGGACACTGCCGTGGTGATCTCGCAGTTCCAGACCGCGGCGGCGGCTGGCAACGCGCCGGACATTCAATTCCTGTGGAACGGCATCTATCACATGGAGAGTGTCTGGCTTGGTTACCTGCAGCCGCTGAACGGCCTGGTCGGCGACGAGGTCATCAAGGCTTCGAGCCCAACCCTGCTCAGCAACTTCGGCGGCAAGACCTACCGGCTCGGCTGGTATCCCCTGCCGATGATCTGGATCTACAACAAGGACCTCTATGAAAAGGCGGGCCTCGACGCCGACAAGGCGCCGCAGACCTGGGACGAATTGCTCGCGGCCTGCGAGAAACTGAAATCCGCCGGCATCGCACCGCTGGGCGGCGGCATTCAGGATGGCTACTGGGGCGAATGGTATTTCGGGCATGCGCTTGGCCAGAACGTCGACAGTGCCGGCGAAGTGATCGGCCTGTTCACCGGCGAGCGCGATTTCCGCGAACCAAAATATCACGAGCACTGGGTCAAGCTGGAGGAGCTGAAAAAGGCTGGCTTCCTCAATGCCGAGATGTCCTCGACCGAACTTTATCCCGGTATCGATCTGATCGTCGCCGGCAAGGTGGCGGCGGGCCTGTCGGTGGGCGCGCGGGTGCCCGCCGACAGCAAGGCGACAAAGGGCCGGATCGGCACCATGGTGATGCCCGTCTATGGCAAGGGCAAACTGGCCGGCAAGCCGATCTTCGATTCGCAAGGATTGGGCATTCCCGCCAAGGCGAAGGATCCGAAGGCCGCCGCAGCGTTCCTTGAGTATCTGCAGTCGCCGGAACGCTTGAAGGCGCTGCACGAAACGACGGGCTGGATTCCCTCCAACACGGCTTTCGACGTCTCGGTCATCACCGATCCCGTGGTTGTCGACATGTGGCAGCGCTGGGGACTGTCGGACAACATTCCCTATCTTTCCAACCTGGTGCCGGGGCAGTTTTACGAGCAGGCCTTGCTGCCCAGCGCGCAACAGGTGGTGGAAGGCAAGATCAGCGGCGAGCAGGCGGGCGAGTTGGCCTACAAGGTCGCCAAGGAATGGCGCGAGTTCAATCCGGACATCGTCGAGAACTACAGGAAATGGGCCACCGATCTCGGCGGCTGAGCCGGTGTGATGGACGTTGACCAGGCGCGGGAGGGCTGGCCTTGAACCACCGGCCGAGGCTTGCCCCTTACCTATATGTTGCTCCGCTGCTGATGCTGCTGGCCTTCGTCTTCGGCTATCCGGTGATCCGCATCTTCGAATTCAGCTTCAAGATGGTGCGCGGCATCGACGGACCCTGGATCGGCATGCGCAACTACGGACTGGTGCTCTCCCAGGACGTGTTCTGGGAATCGGTGCTGCATAATATCCAACTGCTGCTTGCCATTCCCGCCATGGTGATTATATCGCTCGTCGTCTCGGTGCTGCTTTACGAACGCGCCGCCGGCTGGCGGCTGTACCGCATCATCGTCTTCGTGCCCTTCGTGCTGGCGATTCCCATCATCGCGGTGGTGATGAAACGCATGTTCCAGTTCAATGGACCGGTGAACGAGGTGCTGCGCTGGCTCAGTCTCGATTTCCTCGCGCTTGACTGGATCGGCTCGTCCGACGTGGCGCTGTGGACCGTGATGGTCCTCATCATCTGGCGGGAATCGGCGCTCGGCATCATCCTGTTCCTGGCACGGCTCTTGAGCCTCGATGAATCGATGATCGAGGCGGCGCGGATCGAAGGCGCCAACTGGTGGCAGCGCGTCTGGTACATCATCCTGCCGCAGATGCGCGGCGTGATCGAGTTCTTTGTGGTGGTGAGCGTCATCACCATGCTGGCGGCGGTGTTCGCCTATGTCTTCATCATGGGCGGCGGCCGTGGCGGTCCCGGCACGTCGACCATGGTGGTCGAACTCTACATCTTCAATGCTCTGATCCGCACCAGCCTGCCCGGCATCGCATCGGCGGCATCGGTGCTGCTGTTCCTGGTCTCGGTGCTGCTGATCTTCCCGCTGTTCCGCGCCAGGCGCCGCCTGCGCGAGCAGGAGAGCCTGTAGCGATGGCCGCGCGCAACGCCATCA
>JANPCA010000248.1:0-5822 GCA_031430715.1 Hyphomicrobiales bacterium
CGCCGGTGATGATCAGGTCCCTGGCGCGGCCGGAAATGGCAACGCGGCCTTCGCCATCGATCGTGCCGACGTCGCCGGTGATGAAGTAGCCGTCTTCGGTGAACTCCTCCCTGGTCTTCTCCGGCATACGCCAATAGCCCTTGAAGACATTCGGCCCCTTCACTTCGAGGCCGCCCGGCTGATCGCCCCTGATGCGCACCGAAACACCCGGCAGCGCGAAGCCCACCGTGCCGGGAACGCGTTCGCCCTCATAGGGGTTCGAGGTGATCATGCCGGTCTCGGTCATGCCATAGCGCTCGAGGATGGCGTGACCCGTCCGTGTACGGAATTGTTCGTGGGTCTCGGTGAGCAGGGGCGCCGAGCCGGAAATGAACAGCCGCATGTTGCGCGCCAATTCGGCGGAGAAATCCGGCGCCGCTAGCAATCGCGTGTAAAACGTGGGCACCCCCATCATCATGGTCGCCTGCGGCATGGCCGCTATCAGACCGGGGACGTCCAACTTGTCGAACCAGATGATTTCGGCGCCGCTCAGGAAGGCGGTGTCGAGCGCCACAAAGAGACCATGGACATGAAAGACGGGCAGCGCGTGGAGCAGGACGTCCTTCTCGTTCATGCGCCACAGGTCCACCAGGGCCGCCGCATTGGAATAGAGATTGCCATGGCTGATCATGGCGCCCTTCGATCTGCCGGTGGTGCCGGACGTATAGAGCAGCCCGGCGAGATCGTCCGCATCGCGTTCAACGGTGCCGTGGCGGTCATCCATCTGGGCGGCCATGGCGGCGAGCGAGCCTTCGCCCCTGGCATCGAGGTTGACCACGGCGAAGACCTTATGGCGGTCGGCCAGGCTGCGCGTGGATTCCTGGCGGGACGGATCGCAGACGATCAGCTTCGGGGCGGCGTCGCCGATGAAATAGCCGGCCTCGGAATCGGTATAGGCGGTGTTCAGCGGCTGGTAGACCGCACCCGCTTTCAGCACGGCCAGATAGAGCAGGACACTGGCGAGCGATTTCTCAACCTGAACGGTGACGCGGTCACCCGCTTCGACGCCGAGAGCAGCAAGCGCGTTGGCATAGCGCGAGGCACCGTCCAGGAGTTCGGCAAAGCTCAGCCGCGCCGCGCCATCGGCGGAGCGCAAGGCGGTTCTGCCGCCACCCGCCCGGAAGCGGGCTTCGAAGGTCTGAAACAGGTTACCGGCAGCCATGGTCTTGCAATTCACTCCCCTCTGTCATCGGGCTGTCATCTAGCCAGTGCCATTGTGGCATTGCGGGATGCGTATCTATCCCGCAACACCCCAACTTCCCGCCATGCCGCGGTGCCCCAGCTCCAGCCCCCTATGCCCCGGCACCCGGCATGGCACCTTCTTCAGGCCTCGATGAAGGCCTTCATGCGTTTCAGGGCCTCGCGGATATCGGCTTCGCTTGCAGCGTAGGAGAGCCGCATGAAGCCCTTGCCATTGGCCCCGAAGCTTTCCCCGAAGATCAACGCCACATGGGCCTTATCGAGCAATTTGGCTGCGAGGTCGCGCGATTGCCAGCCGGTGCCGCTGATATTGGGGAAGGCGTAGAAGGCGCCGCCCGGCAGGCGGCAGCGCACGCCCTTGATGGCATTCAAGCCCTCGACCACGATATCGCGGCGCTTCTGGAAGCTCTTGCGGAAGGCTTCGATCTCATCCATCGGTCCGGTGATGGCGGCAAGCCCCGCCATCTGGGTGGCGACACTGGTGCAGGAATGGTCGACGGTGATGAGCTTCTTCACATACTCGACCATCGGTTTGGGCCAGATGCCGAAGCCCAGGCGCCAGCCGGTCATGGCGAAGGTCTTGGACCAGCCATCGAGGATGATGGTGCGGTCACGCAATTCGGGGAAATCGAGGAAGCTGGTGAAGTCGACGCCGTCATAGACCTGGTGGCTGTAGATCTCATCGGAGAGAATCGCCACATCGGGGAAGCGCAGAAGGCCCTCGGCCAGTCTGGTCATCTCAATGCGCGAGACCACTCCGCCGGTCGGGTTGGCGGGGGAATTGACGATGATGAGCCGGGTTGCGGGGGTGATGAGGGAGAGTACTTCCTCGGCATCGAAGCCGAAGTCCTTTTCCTCGCGGATCGGATAGGGCACGGGGGTTGCTCCAGATGAACGCGCCGCGTCGCGGTAGGGCGGGAAGCCCGGATCGGGGTAGAGGATTTCGGTGCCCGGACCGCCGAACAGCTGGCAGGCGAAATAGAAGGTGACCTTGCCGCCGGGCACGATCACCACTTCATCGCCCGACACCGGCACATGGAAGCGCTTGCCGGCATAGGCCGCCACGGCATCGCGCAACACGGCGAGGCCTTGCGGCGAACTATAGCCATGGGGGCCGTCACGCACCGCCTTTTCCGCGGCCTCCAGAATATGCCTGGGCGGCGTGAAATCGGGCTGGCCGATGCCAAGGTTGATGACCGGATGGCCCTTGGCTTTCAGCGCATTGGCGCGGTCCATCACGGTGAAGGCGGTCTCTTCCTCGATGGCGGCGATGGCGGGATTGTATTTTGGCATCAAGTCACATCATCAATTGCGGGGTCAAGCAGGTGGCTGACATTGCGCCCGCCGTGGACTGTTTCTACGGCCTTCGCAAAGATTTCCGCAATGGATTCCGTCAGGCGTGTGGCGCAACCCAGTTTTTCAGCGAGTTCCGCATAATAGCCGATGTCCTTCGCCGCATTGGCGATGGCAAAGCGGTAGCCGTCGAAATCGCCTTCCAGAGAAGGCCCCACCATTTTGCGCAGCACGCCGGAATTGCCGGAGCCGTTGAGCATGACCTCGTAGAGATCGCGCCAATCGATTTGCGCCTGGCGGGCGGCGTTGAAGGTTTCTGCGACCAGCGCCACCATGCCGGTGACCAGATAGTTGGAGATGAGCTTGGCGGTGTGGCCGGAGCCGGGCGGGCCGAAGTGCTTGATCGTCGTGGCGAAGCAGGCCAGCAGGGGCTCAATGGTGGCGAAGGTGGCGGGATCGGCCCCGCACAGCACGCCCAGTTCGCCCTTGGCGGCCTGTTCCGGCCCGCCGGTCAGGGGAATATCCGCATAGGTGACACCCATGGCCGCCAGATCATGGGCGAGGCGGCGCGTGGCATCGGGAGCCGAGGTTCCGGCATCCATGATGATGTGGCCCGGCCGCAGATGGGTTTTGAGCTTTGCGATTGTGTCCTCGACCACTTTCGAAGTGGTGAGGCAGAGGAGGATCGCTTCGGCTGCGGCGATTTGCGCGAATTCCGTTACCTCCGTTGCGCCCATGGCCACGAGGCCGTCGACCGGCCCGCGGTTGCGATGGGCGATGATGCTTAACGTGTGGCCATGTTGCAACAGGTTGGCCGCCATGCCGTGGCCCATGAGCCCCGCGCCGATCAGTCCGATGTGCATCTTGCCTCCAGGCCCTTGGCTGCCTATGGTCCGCCCCCAATCAGGAGCTCGAACATCATGGCGCTGCACCGCAATTTCATCAATGGCGAATGGCTCGAGGGCAAGAACGTCCGCGAGAACATGAATCCGTCGGACATGGCGGATGTGGTCGGCGAATATGCCCAGGCCGACAAGGCGCAGACCGAAGTGGCCATCGCCGCCGCCAAAGCGGCCCAGCCTGGTTGGGCCGCCACGACGCCGCAGCAGAAGGCCGATGTGTTGGAATTCATCGGCGTCGAATTGCTGGCCCGCAAGGACGAGATCGGCAGGCTGCTGTCGCGCGAGGAGGGCAAGCCGCTTGGCAACGGTATCGCCGAGACGACGCGCGCCGCGCAGATTTTCAAGTTCTTCGCGCAAGAGTGTTTGCGCACCGAGGGTGTGGCACTGTCCTCGGTGCGGCCTGGCGTGGACGTGTTGATCACCCGCGAGCCGATCGGCGTCGTCGGCCTCATCTGCCCGTGGAATTTCCCCATTGCCATTCCGGCCTGGAAAATGGCGCCCGCACTGGCCTTCGGCAATGCGGTCGTCTTCAAGCCCGCCGACCTGGTGCCGGGTTCGGCCTGGGCCCTGGCCGAAATCGTATCGCGCTCCGGCCTGCCCAAGGGCGTCCTCAATTTAGTGATGGGCCGCGGCTCGGTGGTCGGCCAGACGATGCTCGACTCGCGCGATGTGAACGCTATTTCGTTCACCGGCTCGGTTGAGACCGGCGCCAAGGTGGCCATGGCCTGCGCCACGCGCGGCGCCAAATTCCAGCTCGAAATGGGCGGCAAGAATCCGCTGGTGGTGCTCGATGACGCTCATCTCGATACGGCGGTGGCGGCAGCCATCGACGGCGCCTTCTACCAGACCGGCCAGCGCTGCACGGCCTCCTCGCGCCTGGTGGTGGGGTCAAAGATTCACGATGCCTTCGTGGAAAAAATGGCCGCCACCATGAAGACGCTGAAAGTCGATCACGCGCTGAAGGACGGCACGGTCATCGGCCCCGTCGTGGATGAGGCGCAGATGGCGCAAGACGAAAAATATATCCAGATCGCCCGCGACGAGGGGGCCGAATTGGCCTGGGGCGGCGAACGGTTGAACCGCGACACCAAGGGCAATTATCTTTCGCCCGCACTTTTCGTGGGTACCCACAATAATATGCGCATCAACCGCGAGGAAGTGTTCGGACCGGTGGCCTCGGTCGTCAAGGTTGATTCATACGATGAGGCATTGAGCGTCGCTAACGACACGGCGTTTGGCCTATCGTCAGGCATCATCACCACGTCGCTGAAACATGCCACCGACTTCCGCAAGAAATCCCAAGCCGGCATGGTGATGGTGAACCTGGCCACGGCGGGTGTCGACTATCATGTGCCCTTCGGCGGCCGAAAAGGCTCAAGCTACGGCGCCCGCGAACAAGGCCGCTTCGCAGCTGAGTTCTATACGTCGG
Source organism: Hyphomicrobiales bacterium (assembly GCA_031430715.1). GTDB lineage: Bacteria > Pseudomonadota > Alphaproteobacteria > Rhizobiales > Aestuariivirgaceae > Aestuariivirga. Next base: position 4,864 of record JANPCA010000248.1, read on the forward strand.
TGAAGACGGCCTATACGCTGGCGTGATCGCCGTTGCCGCTATCAGTTGTCATCCCCGCACTTGTTGCGGGGACCCATGGTGCAATTTTCTCGAACGCTTGACATGGTTGCACGATGGGTCGCCGGAATAAATCCGGCGATGACAATACTGGTGTTGCTCCGCCTAGCCACTTGGTGCCGGCGTTTCCGTCTCCCGGCCCAGGGTCTTCTCCCTTGCAAAAACGAACAATCCGCTGGCGATGACGATGGCGGCGCCGAGGACAGTCCACAGGTCGGGGATGTCGCCGAACAGAATGAGGCCGATCAAGATCATCCAGATGATCTGGGTATAGATGAAGGGGGCCAGCACCGAAGCGGGTGCAAGGCGGTGCGCCTGGATCAGCAGGAAATGGCCGAAGCCGCCGGCCAGGCCCATGGCCAGCAGGATCGGCCACTGCAGGCCGTGCGGCATCTGCCAGTACCAGGGCAACGGCAGAACCGCCACAACGCTTCCGACCAGCCCCACGTAGAACAGCGAGGTCTCGGCCCGGTCGCGGCCGCCCACCTTGCGGGTGGCGATGTTGTAGATCGAGCCGCAGAAGGCGGCACCCAGTGACAGGAACATGGCCCAGTGGAACCCCATGGTGCCGGGCCGCATGATGACCAGCACGCCTAAGAAACCAACCAGCACCGCCGCCCAGCGCCTGATGCCGACTTGCTCGCCGAGCAGCGGCACCGACAGGGCGCAGACCCACAGCGGAATGGTGAACGAGATGGCCGCCGTCTGGGCCAGTTGCAGATAAGTGATGGCGGCGAAGTTGAGGTAGGTCGAAGCCAATAACATCAGCCCACGGACGATCTGCCAGATGGGGTGGCGCGAGATGATGACGGCGGGACGGCGGGTTCGCTCGATGATGGCCATCGACAGAAGCAAGGCCACAAAATAGCGGAAGAACACGGCGACCGGCGGCGGCAGCGTCT
>JANPCA010000249.1:0-7525 GCA_031430715.1 Hyphomicrobiales bacterium
GCCCATCCGGTAGAACAGCAGGCAGGCGGGGTGTGCTGCTTTGATCTCCAGAAACTGCGCCATGACGGGTGTTGTCCGAGCCAACGCCTCCCCGGCAGGCTGTTCCCCGATGTCTCCCACGTCGTTCATGGCGCTTCCATAGCAGGAATCGGCTAAAGCGCCACAAGAGCCGGATTTCAGAACGCTTGAGTGTGGAACGCGGCCACTCTAGTCTCCAATCCCTGTCGCCATTGGAAATGACCAGCATGGACAAGAAGCCCCGCCGCCCGACCTTTACCGACGAGGAGGCGCTGCAATTCCATCAACGTGGCAAGCCCGGCAAGCTCGAAATCACCCCAACGAAGCCGATGGCCACCCAGCGCGACCTGTCGCTCGCTTACAGCCCCGGCGTCGCCGTCCCGGTCCGCCGCATCGCCGAGAATCCGGACGCCGCCTATGACTATACCGCCAAGGGCAATCTCGTCGCCGTCATCTCCAACGGCACCGCCATTCTGGGCCTTGGCGATCTGGGTGCACTCGCCTCGAAGCCGGTGATGGAGGGCAAGGCCGTGCTGTTCAAACGCTTTGCCGATGTCGACGCCATCGATATCGAGGTCGATACCAAGGATGTCGATCAGTTCATTGGTGCTGTGCGTTACTTAGGCCCCACCTTCGGCGGCATCAACTTGGAGGATATTAAAGCGCCGGACTGCTTCATCATCGAGCAGCGCCTGCGCGAGTTGATGGATATTCCGGTTTTCCACGACGACCAGCACGGCACCGCCATCATCGCCACGGCGGGACTGATCAATGCGCTGCATCTGACCAAGCGCGATCTCAAGACCGCGAGGATCGTCTGCAATGGTGCCGGTGCCGCGGCAATCGCCTGCATCGAACTGATCAAGTCGCTTGGCGTTCCCAATGAGAATGTGATCCTGGCCGATTCCAAGGGCGTTGTTTACAAGGGCCGCGCCGACGGCATGAATCAATGGAAATCCGCCCATGCGGTGGATACCGCGGCACGTTCGCTGGCTGACGCAGTGGCCGGTGCCGATGTCTTTCTCGGCCTCTCGGTGGCGGGCGCCCTGACGCCCGCCATGGTGAAATCCATGGCCGCCAATCCGATCATCTTCGCCATGGCAAATCCCGACCCGGAGATTCTTCCCGAGGATGTCTTCAGTGTACGGACCGATGCCATCATCGCCACGGGCCGCTCCGACTATCCCAACCAGGTCAACAATGTGCTGGGCTTTCCCTATATCTTCCGTGGCGCGCTCGATGTCAGGGCCCGCACCATCAACGACGAGATGAAAATCGCCGCCGCTGAAGCCCTGGCGGGGCTGGCCCGTGAGGATGTGCCCGACGAGGTCGCCGCCGCCTATCATGGTTCCAGGCCGACCTTCGGGCGCGACTATCTGATCCCGGTGCCCTTCGATCCCCGCCTGATCTCGACCATCCCGGTGGCGGTTGCCAGGGCCGCCATGGCAAGCGGCGTGGCCAGGCGCCACATCGCCGACCTAGAGGAATATGCCAATGTCCTGTCGGCCCGCCTCGATCCGATCGCCGGCACCCTGCAGAGCGTCTTCGAGAAGGTACGCACTTCGCCCAGGCGCGTCGTGTTCGCCGAGGGTGAAGAGGACCGCATGATCCGCGCCGCCAACAGCTTTGCCAGCGCCGGACTGGGCAAGTCCATCCTGATCGGCCGCGAAACGGAAATCGACAAGACGCTGGCCGCCAACGCCCTCGAGCTGCACGAGAATGTCGAGATCAGCAACGCCCGCATCTCCGAGCGCAATGTCGACTATGCCAACTATCTTTACGAACGCTTGCAGCGCAACGGCTTCCTGCTGCGCGATTGCCAGCGCATGGCCAATCAGGACCGCAACATCTTCGCCGCCTGTATGGTCGCCATGGGCGATGCCGATGCCCTGGTCACCGGCCTGACCAGGAATTTTTCCGTGGCCCTCGACAACGTGCGCCGGGCCATCGATCACCGCCCGGGCCACCGCCCTATCGGCGTGTCCATGGCCTTGGTCCGTGGCCGGACGGTGTTCATCGCCGACACCTCGATCCACGAGCTGCCCTCGGCCCAGGAACTGGCCGATATTGCCCAGGAGGCGGCGGGCGTTGCGCGGCGTTTCGGTTACGAGCCGCGCGTCGCACTCCTGTCCTATTCCACCTTCGGCTATCCGCGCGGCGAGCGCGCCGAATATGTGAGGAACGCGGTGGCCGTGCTCGACAAGCGCCAGGTGGATTTCGAGTATGACGGCGAAATGGGGGCCGACGTCGCCCTGTCGCGCGAAGCGATGGCGCTCTATCCCTTTTGCCGCCTGACCGGCCCCGCCAATGTGCTGGTGATGCCCGCTGCCCATTCGGCCTCGATCTCGACCAAGATGCTGCAGCAACTGGGCGGGGTCACCGTGGTCGGGCCGCTGCTGACCGGGCTGGACAAACCGGTGCAGATCGCCTCCATGTCGGCGACCGCCTCCGACATCGTCAACCTGGCAGCCATCGCCGCCTACGACATCAATCGTTAGGCCGGCCGAAATGACCGTAATAGCGCGCGCTGATGGCTGAAATGGGCAGTACGATCAGCACATCGATGGTGTTGAACTGGAGATCGATCACCGCGCCCTCGCCGATGTAGCAGCCGAGCCTCAAGTAACCCTTGATCAGCGGCGGCAATTGGCGGAGCGCGTGGCGGGCGTTGATCTGGCCTTCGGGAATGCGATTCATTTCGACATAGCGCGATGCCAGGGCCTTGACCCGCCACTCGGGCGGCGCCACGGCACTCTGTGCCAGGAAACTTAAAGCCGCCGCGTGTTGGGCTGGATCGGTGCCTTCCAGGCTGGCGCAACCCAGCATGACATGCAGGTCATGCACGCGCACATAGTTCCAGATGCCCTGCCACAGCAATTCGACCACCGGTTTCGTGCGATAGGGTTTCAGCACGCAGGAGCGGCCAAGTTCCAGAAAGCGCAATTCCGGATGCGCCGCGATGATCGGCGCCACGTCGAATTCGTCTTGCGTGTAAAATCCGCCGTGCGTTTCCGCCACCTCCTGCCGGAGCAGGCGGTAGGTGCCGATCAGCTCGCCATCGGCAAGCCGGATGGGATCGCTGGCTGAAGTCGAATGCGTGTGAATGACGGCAAGATGATCGCAAATTGCGTCGAAACGGTCGGCGTCGGCGCCTTCCCGGTGTTCGGCCGAGTTGGACCTGGCCCCAAGTTCCTCGTAGAAGACCCGGTAGCGCAAGCGCTGACAGGCCTCAATCTCGGCGGGCCCTGAGGTTTGTCTCAGGATCAGATTGCCCCTTCCGGCCCGGATGTCCTGTCTGTCCAACGAACCGTCCATTCCTCTTCACAACTCTTTGCCACAGAGCGGGAGATTGTGAAAGTTTCGTGACGTCTCAGGCGGCGGGTCTTCTGACCACCAGTCTGGCAATGGCCTCGTCGAGATCCTGCCGGTCGAAAGGCTTTGACAGATGGCCGTCCATGCCGGCCGCCAGGCATTCGGCGATATCGTCGCGCCCGGTATTGGCGGTCAGCGCCAGGATGGGAAGACGCTGGCCACCGCCGCCGGCCAATTCGCGGGTCCTGATCCGCCGCGCCGCATCGAGGCCGTTCAGCACCGGCATTTCGACGTCCATGACGATCATCTGCGGCCTGGCGCCGGCGTCGAGCATTTCCAGAACCTTGGCGCCGTTGACGGCGTGGGTGACCCGGCAGCCGGCGCGCTCCAGCATGGTGCGGGCGAGAAGCGCGTTGACCGGGTTGTCCTCGGCCAGGATGACCTCCATGCCGCCGCTGTTCCCCTGCGCCCGGACGACGCCGCGCAGATCCTGGATGGCAGCGCTGATCATGCCGTCGTCCTTCGAGGTCAGGAGCCGCAGCAGCGACTGGCGGCGGAAGGGCTTCAGCAGATAGCCCGAGAATGGCGGGCGCAGAAGGTCGTGAAACTGCCGGCGCTCCTCGGCCCGCATCATCACATAGACGCGGCCCGGGCCTATGCCTTCGGGAAGGGCCGCGGCCCAGTGCCTCAGAATATCGGCATGCTCGCCATCGCAGATGATATCGGCCGCGGCGGAGGCGCGGGACAGGCCGAGTGCCGCCCGGATCTCCTGCGGATCGCCGATCCATGTGGCGGCGGCACCTTGCTCTTCCAGCGTCTTGCTCAAGTGCAGCCCGGTGATGGTTCTGGCCGATGCAATGATATAGTTTCGTCCGTCGAGCATGCGGGTTGGCGGTATGTCCATAGGTCCGCCAAGCGGCAGCAGGATATCGAAGCGCGAGCCCTCGCCCGCCGTGGAGGACACCGCGATGCGGCCGCCCATCGCCTCGGCCAGCTTGCGCGAAATCGACAGGCCCAGTCCGGTACCGCCGAATTGCCGTTTGATTGCGGCATTGGCCTGGGTGAACTCGTCGAAAATCTTCGCCTGCTCCGGCCCGGTCATGCCGATGCCGGTGTCGCAGACCGAGATGCGATAGGTGGATGCGTCATACGGCTCGGCGGACATCGATACGCCGCCCTTGGGCGTGAACTTGATGGCGTTTCCGCAAAGATTGAACAGCACCTGCCGCAAGCGTTTCTCGTCGCCCCGGATCTGGGCCGGAAGGCTGCTGGAGACGAAACAGGAAATCTCGATGCCCTTGGCATGGGCGCGGGGGGCCAGGAGTTCGGTGACCGCTTCGGCCAGAGCCGGCAAATCGAAAGGTTCCGTAGCGGCGGCCACCGTCTCGCGCTCCGCTTTGGATGTGTCGAGCAACTCGTCGACGATCGATAGAAGGGCACGCGCCGAGGATTCGGCGGCCTTCGCGTAGTTGCGCTGCTCTGGCGTCAGCGGCGTTTCGAGCAGCAGGCCGATCATGCCGATCACCCCGTTCATCGGCGTGCGGATTTCATGGCTGGTGGTGGCAAGGAAGCGCGACTTCGCCCGGCTGGACGCTTCGGCGGCGAGCCGCGAGTCCTGCAGCGCGTCGACGGCGGTCGCCAATGCCGCCAGGCGGCGGCTGGTGCCGCGCCGCCAAAAATATTCGCCGAGCGTCACGCAGAGCGACAGGATCAATCCGGCCAGTGTGAGCCCGATCAGGGACTGCGTTGCCTCGCGCGAAAAGGCCAGGGCCACGCAGAGCCCGCTCAAGACAAAGGCCAGCGAGGCACCCGCGATGATCGTGCCATAGCCGAGTTCCGGCCGCGCCAGAAGTTTCAGCGCATCCTGCAGGCCACGATCCAGGCTTTCGGCCTCCGTTGCCGGGGGGCCGTTTCTGTCAGGGGCTTGGCGCTTTGCGGATCGCGTCATCCCCCAAGACTTGCCACGGTGCCGCTTGCCAAAGCCTTACCGGCTGGTTTCACGGTAAACCCGGTGTAAACCGTCAGGCGGCGATCTGGAAGGCGGCAAGGCGCTGCCGGTAGCTCAACGCTTCGGCGATGTGGATGCGCGCGATCTCGCCGCGCTGGTCGAGATCGGCGAGCGTCCGTGCGACGCGCAACACCCGGTGATAGCCGCGCGCCGAAAGATTCATGGCATCGGCCGCCTCGCGCAGCAGTTTGAGGCCTGCGGAATCGGGCGTGGCGATCTCTTCGAGCAAGGCGCCATCGGCCTCGGCATTGGTGCGAAGTTGCGGCTTGCCCAACCCCAGGAAACGCCGGCGCTGGATGTCGCGCGCCGCCGCCACGCGCGCCCCGGCATCGCGGCTGGCTTCCTTCGGCGCTGGTAGGCTGAGGTCCGAGGCCTTGACGGCGGGCAGTTCGATCTGGATGTCCATGCGGTCGAGCAACGGGCCTGAAATCCGCGCCTGATAGTCGGTGGCACAGCGCGGCCCCGATTTACATACGTGGCCGGGCGTCCCCGCCATGCCGCATTTGCATGGGTTCATGGCGGCGACAAGCTGGAAACGGGCCGGATAGGTGACATGATAATTGACCCGCGCCACGACGGTCTCGCCGGTCTCGAGCGGCTGGCGCAGGCATTCCAGAACCCGCGGCTGGAATTCCGGCAATTCGTCGAGGAACAGCACGCCATGGTGCGCCAGCGCCATTTCGCCGGGCTTGGCGCGAAGGCCCCCGCCAACCAGAGCCGGCATGCTGGCCGAATGATGCGGTGCCCGGAAAGGCCGCCGCCTGGACAATTGCCCGCCGGCGATCTCGCCCGCCACCGAGGCGATCATGCTGACATCGAGCATCTCGCGCGCATCCATGGGCGGCAGGATCGAGGGCAGGCGCTGGGCCAGCATGGATTTGCCCGCTCCCGGCGGTCCCACCATCAGGAAATGGTGGCTGCCGGCCGCTGCCACTTCCAGCGCCCGCTTGCCGGCCTCCTGGCCCTTGATGTCGCGGAGATCGGGCAAGCCGCCGGCCTCCTTGGCAATTCCGGGCTTCGGCCTGGTCATCACCTGGGTGCCCTTCACGTGATTGATGATCTGGATGAGATTCTCAGGCGCCAGCACGTCGACATCCTCGCCCGCCCAGGCGGCCTCAGGTCCCGACACCTTGGGGCAGATCAGCCCCATATCGCGGGCATTCGCGGCGATCGCCGCGGGCAGCACGCCGGAAACTCCGAGGATGGCGCCGTCAAGGGCCAGTTCGCCCATCACGAAATAGCGCATCAGGAAATCATGGGGCAAGATGCCCAGCGCGCAGAGCAGGGCAAGCGCGATCGGCAGATCGAAATGGCTCCCCTCCTTGGGCAGATCGGCGGGCGACAGATTGACCACCAGGCGTTTTCCCGGCAGCGCCAGGCCAATGGCGTGGAGAGCGGCGCGCACCCGTTCCCGGCTCTCGGCCACCGCTTTGTCGCCAAGGCCGACGACGTTGAACTGAACCTGTCCCGAGACGAACTGGGCCTGCACATCGACCGTGACGGCCTCAATACCCTGAAACGCGATGGTTGACACCCGGGAGGTCATGTTCAAGCCCTGTCTGAATGGCGAAGACGCTAGCGGAAGTTAAATGCCGGCCGCGATATTGTACTTGACGTACCCGTTTGGCCTGCTACCGTATGGTAAACGGGGCGACAGTCATGGTTGGTGTTCCAGTTTATTGTCCTCATTGCGGGGCTGTTTTCAGAAGCAGAATGTATGGCTTCGACAATGTCACTGCATTGACACTGGTTAATTGCCGCGAGACCTGCATCAGATGCCGTCGACCTGCCAATCTCATTAGTGGTGTGTTTGATATTGAAGGCGACACCATCAAAATGCTGTCAGGTCCGGCGATAAGCTCTACACTGCTGAGACTCTTTCAGCCCGTTGTGGAACAGGCGGTCAAAACTGGCGATATGGACAAGCTTCAGAGAGACGCCGAGGAAATTAGCCCTCATCTTGGCGCAGCAGTTAAACTACTTCGCAGCAATTACTCAGCACCCGTCATAGTCCTGTTTATTCTGATATTAATGCTGCAGTCTTGTAGTCTAAATCTGAGCGTGTCTGTAGACGCCAACAAGCTAATCGACGACTGGTTAACCGAAGGTCACTCGAAGTAACCCAAGGGCGATAAGGCTTCCCATTGTACCCACGCCACCGGCAAACGCTCCAGCAGCAAATACATA
>JANPCA010000250.1:0-8661 GCA_031430715.1 Hyphomicrobiales bacterium
AACAGACCTTCCGACCAGTCGACCTTGCTATGCCTCGAGATCGATACCCTCGGCCTGCAGGCGCGCTGTTGAAGCCGCAAGCCCGGGCGGGCTTAAGCGTGACGGGCCGTATACTGGCCGCGCGCCATCCCGCACCACCACGGTGCCAAACGAACCAACGCAGCAGGTGTTGGACATCATCAAGCTTCTTATCTAAGAGATCAAGCACAAGTTTGGCGCTTAAGCTGCGGCGGCAGTTGGAAGAAATCATGGTGCAATTGGGGTTTTCGCAGGTCCTCGCGAGGTGGCTGCCGGTGGCCGCCGTCCTCGCTGGCGCCGCCCCGGCCCAAGCCGAGCTCAAGGTCTGCAACCAGACGCTTAACCTCTACAATGTGGCGGTCGGTTATTTCTCAGGCTCCAAATTCTATACGGAAGGCTGGTGGACGCTGCCCGCCAATGCCTGCGTCAGCCCGATCAAGGACGAACTCAACAACCGATTCTACTATTTCTTCGCCATGGACCTTTATGGCAACGACGCCACCGAGGGCGACCGGCCCTATTGCGCCAACGTCAACAAATCGTTCCGCATTCCCACCCCCGTCTCCGACCTCGAACGCCCCGCCTGCTGGCTGCGCGGCTTTCAGCAGGTGAAGTTCAAGGAGATCGACACGGGTGCCGGCGCCAAGAGCTGGACGGTGTTCGTGACGCAAGGCGGTGGGTGATTGCCTTTCGGGGAAGAATTAAGTAGCTTGACCCGGACGGATCGATGATGTCACCTCTGTTCTGGGAGCAAAGCCCGCCATGCTGAAAGTTCGGGCCGAGCAGATGAAGGCCTTTGAAGCCCAGGCGCTGCGGGCCTTCGAAGACGAAATGGTCACCCACAGCACGGACTTCGCGCCGCATCTCAGCGCCGTTCTAGGCGATGCGCAATTGCGCGTGGCAGTTCGCGCGGCAATCGCCAAGGCAGAAGAATACGGCTTCACGCTGCGCGGGCCGATCCGGCTGTTCGTCGAGTTCACGTTCCTATTCGGCAGCGGATTTCACGACGACCCGTTTTACCCGGTGATCTGCGAAGTGCTGCGCTCAGAAACCGATGAAATGACCAAGGCCGACCGCCTTCACGAGTGGCACAACGAGTATCTCGATAAGGTTGCGGGGCCTGCCAACATCAACGTGAGCCGGGCACTTCAGTCAGTCGACGAATTCGCCCGCAACACACCAGCGGCTCTCGAGCGCAATTTCGATGACGAAATCCTGAATGGAATTGCCCGCGCTTTTCCCGAACATGCCACATCCATTGGTGAAAATTCACTCCGCGCGCTGATGGCGGAAGGCAAGGAGGAAGCGGCCATATACGGCTTCATGACCGCCCGCGGCAAGGCGCTGCTTATCATCCTCAAGGCATCGTTCGGTCACCGCTGTACCGATGATCCGCTCTATCCGTGGATACGTCAGACGCTTGCCGATCCACAGATCGCCGATGCCGCCGCCCGCGCCCAAAGGCTGGAACGCAAGTCGCTCACCTGGCTCGGCCATGTACTAGCAAGGCCGCAACCGGGCATGCCGCAATGAGCTGCGGAGGAAATAAGACAACGCCGCCTGCCAAGGGAGATGGCGGTACTCCTTCCAAGACCCCGGTCAAGACCTGTCCCAAGGCTTGCACGATTACATCGGAGACATTCAGATCATCGCCGGCGAACCGGGCCCGGACCAAGATCGGTGTGGGTGAGGAAGTCACGCTCACGGTGACGCCGGGGCCGGCAACTTGGACCGTTGCCGGCGCGGCCGGCACGCTCACGCCAAATAGCGGAAGTCACTCAAGTGTTACGCTTACCGCCCAAGATGTTGCGGGAAGTGTCACAATTACCGCAAATGCCGCCGGTTGCAGTTGCGCTATCACCTTTACAGTTGTCGAACCCGCAAATTGGACCATGAAGCGCGTGTCTGGTATCAAACATGCCAATGGACGGCCCGATTGCGGTTGGCAGGGCAACTTCTACATACACCCGAATGATGTGAATTTTTATAACGTGAATATCCGCGAGAAGGACTCTCAAGCTGTCACGACCGGTTCCTACAACGTGTTCAGCGGTGTATGGCATGGAAATTATCCTCCTCCCGACCAGGCCAGCGCTTGGCTGTCGCTTACTAGCCATACCGATGCGGATGGCACAAAAGCTGCGGGAACCGACTCGGTTTATTCGGGCGATCCTGCTGCGGCTGCGGGCGCGGCCGTTCCATTCAATGTCGGTACCATGCATTTCCCAATCACTCTACAGTGGAAAGTCGGTACCGGCGCTGCAAAGAATTTCCCCATCGTACGGCAAGAACACGAAATCTATGCCAATGGCGCCTGCGAAAGCCGAAAGGGCGGAAACACCGAACGGAAATTGTTTTCCGAACCGACGAGTTCATATTAGCGTGCTTCTCAGTGAGTTGGAATCAGTTCGCCGAGGGGCATTTTACAAAGTCAGTGAATCGGAGCGGGCCGTTGCCGCAGAAGCCTTCAAGTTCGGTGGGAATTGGTCTAGCTAAAGTGAAACTCTTTCTGCAGAAGGCATTTGTCTTGGCTCTAGGAACAATGCTTGCGGTTTCGGAGGTGTCGGCCATGTCGAGCAATAAGAAATACCTTGATGACACGCGCGTCCTTATCGTCGAGTTCGAGAAGGAACTGGATCCGGACAAATTGCTCGAAGCTTTCGGCGCGCTGCAAAACGTCGTTTTAGCCAAAGAAGCGGAGTCCGGGGAAAGACAGCAGGTCAGGCGGGGTGCGTTGGTTCTATGGTTAGCGCTTTTCGAGGCAGCTCACCGCCACGTCGATGACGGCTTCAACCCAGATGATGTGCCGGAATTGAACATTCAGCCGCCCGCGACGTCGGGCGGCGTCGTTTATCCGCCGGGCGCCGATCCGGCGCTCATTGACGATCCCGCTGCCCGCAAGAAATACGAAATTGACATCGCTGAAAGCAGAAGAAAGGCAGTCTGGTACCGACTGCAAACGACCCTTCGCCGGACCAATGGCAGGATCCGGAAACAACTCAGAGATTTCATAGTCGAGTCATATACGCAGACCGAAAGCGATCAGAACGAGATGTTCAACACCATCGAGGCCACCGCGCCTAGCAGGACTTTGACCGTTTTTCTCCGGGGGTTCCTGGCACAAAGGCCCTCGCCCTGACAGCCGGACACCAATGTAAAGCAGCTACCCCGCAACGCTTGGGGAGGGTGGGATGGGCAGTCATGCATCCTCCGCCACAAACTCCTCCACCCCGGCCAGCCACTTCGCCTGTTCCTCCGCCGTGCAAGTCGGCCAATACACTCGCCACACCCGCGGGTCGTAGAACCTGAACAGCACACTATCCCCGTCTGGCAGTTGCACCATGAGAAATTTCCGCAGATGGCGCCGCAAATCCTTCAGTTCCAGCGGTGACCGCACCAAAATCCCCCAAGCCTGGCCCCAGCCTTCGGTTCGCCAGATGACCTTCAGCGGAGTTTCGTCCGTCAGTTCCACCAGATAGGGGGCCGCCTGGTTCAGCGGTTCCTTGAGCTTGCCGGCGAACAGGCAGTCATAATTCGGCGACTGGATGACGAGGGGATAGAGCTTCGGATCGCGGGCCGTATCGACGATGCCGTAAAACCTGCTCATGGGACTAGCCGCGTGCCGCCATGGCTGCCGCTCTGGCTGCCGCAGCGCAGCGCTCGCAGAATGGCGTTCCCGCTTTTGCGGCGTCTGTCAGCGCCTTGGCCTGGCTCACAGCTGACTCCAGGCCGGGGCCGCTGGTGGCCAGTTCGACGGCGATGGCGACGGCGATCAGCGTCTTGGCTTGCCGCACTGGCGATTCGAGGCCCGGGCCGCTGGTGGCCAGCGTGATGCTAACTTGGCCGTCCCCCGTTCCGCCCCCTCCTCCACCGCCGCCGCCGGGGCCGGTTTCGCCGATCAGGACGGTGGGAAAGCCCGTGACGATCGAGCCGCCATGGACGGTCAGGTCGCCGATTCGCGCCGCCATCAGGCCGCCGACCAGGACGGTGGGCGAGCCCTTGACGATCATGTCGGGCGGGCCGACGCACACACAGATATCGGTGACGCGGGCCTGCGGCATGCCGCCGGTGATCACGGTGGGCATGCCAGTCGAAATCGGGCCGCCGACATGGGGCACGATGCCCGTCACCAGCGCGCAGACGTGCATGTCGGTTATTCGTGCGGCGGGTTGTCCCATGCGGTCACCTTAAGGCGGAATGGCGACGGCTTCAAGGAGAGCTTCGGGAGGCAGCAACTGTGCGCAAAATACAACAGTTTCTCCAGACTTGCGGCGCCCGGGAAGGTTGCCTTGAGTGGGGCAGGACGGTATGATATTCTTAATCAAGCTGGGTCAAAGATGGGGCGGCCAGGCGCAAACCGTGTTAGCCTCGCACCCCAGATAGCAGGAGGCAAAGACATGCTCGATATGATCGGATTGATCGCCGCAGCCGTTATGACTTGCACTGGCAACACAGTTCCCTGCGCCCCGGCCATCGGCCAGAGCGTCAGCGCTCCACCGGCCCTCCGGGCGGCACCCTCGCCGGAGCCCACGGCGGAAGCCACCGTCGTCGAGACGGTCATCGTCGAGAAACCGCGTGTGAAGCCCGTCAGCACCGTTGAGCGCAAGGCGCCCAAGGCCAAGGTGGTGACCGTGAGCGCCCCGTCCAGCAGCCGGATCAAGGTCGCCCTCAAGCGGCGGATCGAAATTCCCGTCATTATCGGCGGGTATTTCTGAGCCCGGACTCAATTACCGCGGCATGGGCAGAACACGGCTGCCGACCATCTCAAGAGTCCCTCCATGAGCTACGCAACCCAAGGCGTGCCGCCCTTTTCAGTTGCCACGTAATAGTTTCAGGGTGAGCACGGGCGCGCCGGGCGTTGGCGGCGAACTGAAAAGTCCCACAATAAGCAGAACCTGCCGCTTCTGGCTATCTTGCAGCGAGAACTTCACCGACGACGTCTTGCTGGCATAGATGAGTTGCCATTTCCCAAACCGCTCTTCCAGCGCCGACAGCAGCAGACCGGACTCCAGGCTGAAGTGCAATACGACCTCATCTGCCGCCGAATCAGGATCGGGGGAACGGATGACGATGGATTCCCGGCCTGATGCCGACCGGAGTTCCCAATACCCGCCATGGCGCTCGGCTTGGGCGAAGCCATGGAGCTTCTGAACCGCAACGACCGAAAGCTCCCCCGCAGCGAATGCCTTCACGATTTCCGCGGCGGTATCCGCCGGACCCGCCGGCTGTGCCTGAAGCAACTGGCTGCCAATTGCCGCGGCGACGGCGAACATGCAGAAAAATGCCAGCGCCCGGCATGGGCCAGCCCACCGATTCGCCCAACCCCGCCTCACTTCTTGGACCATTGGCCCGTCACGATCAATTTCTCTTCGCCAGGATAGAAATGAACTTCAAACGGCCGCTTGCCCTTTGTGTCGAGGGTCAACTTGGCCGCTTTCACCTTGTAGCCGTGAACCACCACCCGGTTGCCGGCTTTGAAATACCCCTTGCCGATCAGCGTGTCGATGTCGTTGGGTTTCAAGTGAATGCAGCCATGCGACGGCGCCAAGGTCACGGGCAATCCTCTTGCTGTCTCCGCCTCGTTGTCGGGTGTCGTATGGAAATACTCGCGGTGAATATGCTCGCCCTCATCGGCGTCCAGTTTACGGTTGTTGTTCAAGTCCTTGTAAAAATAGCAGGTGATGTGGCCAAAGTCGTTGAAGAGCCACTGGGTTGGGAGCGTGTAACTGTTGTAGAGTTGCAGGTTGCGGTCGAGGAGCGACTGGCGGGTCAGCGCCGGACTGAGCACACTCAGCAATTGAAATCTGCCGTCATGCATGACGTGGATTTCACCGCCGATATCCTTGACTTCCGATCCCCACTTTATCTTCGACCAAGTCGGATAGGACGGGCTCGAATGCTTGCGGATTGAGTGGATGCGGTATTTTCCCGCATCGGTCGGACCGGCCACAAAGCCATCACTCGCGTGCTGGAGTTTCGCAGGACCACCGACCGCACTGAATTCCGCGACTTTTACACGCGCCATGGCTCTCACCCGATGGCCTCATCAAACCGCCAATGCCTTTTGTTGTCAATGGCAAGCGCTACCGGCAATTGCGGCGCAAATCGTGGTTGGCTCCGTTACCCGCTTCGATACTCATTCACTCGCGGTATTCAACCGGATATGCAGCTCGCGCAGCTGCTTTGGCGTCGCCTCCGACGGCGCCCCCATCAGCAGATCCTCGGCCTGCTGGTTCATCGGGAAGAGCACGACCTCGCGGATATTGGGCTCGTTGCAGAGCAGCATGACGATGCGGTCGACGCCGGGCGCGATGCCGCCATGGGGCGGTGCCCCATATTGGAAGGCGCGGTACATGCCGCCGAATTTTTCGAGCAGCACGCTCTCCGGGTAGCCGGCGATCTCGAAGGCGCGTTTCATGATGTCGGGGCGATGATTGCGGATAGCGCCGGACGACAGCTCCACGCCGTTACAGACTATGTCGTACTGATAGGCAAGAATGTCGAGCGGGTCCTTGGTTTCCAGCGCTTCCAGTCCGCCTTGCGGCATTGAAAAAGGGTTGTGCGAGAAGTCGACTTTCTTGTCGTCCTCGTTCCATTCATACATGGGGAAGTCGACGATCCAGCAGAATTCGAAACGGCCGGTGGCTGAGAGGTTCAGGTCGGTGCCGACCTTGTTGCGGGCCTCGCCGGCGAATTTATAGAAATTCTCTGGGCGGCCGGCCACGAAGAAGGCGGCATCGCCAACGCCCAAACCAAGCTGCGCCTTGATGGCCTCGGTGCGTTCGGGGCCGATGTTCTTGGCAATGGGACCGGCCCCGCCCTCCTCATGCTCGCGCCAGAAGACATAGCCGAGGCCCGGCTGGCCTTGAGCCTGCGCATAGGAATTCATCCGGTCGCAAAAGGCTCTGGAGCCGCCCTTGGGCGCCGGGATGGCCCAGACCTCGACCTTGGGATCAGCCGCGATCATGCCAGCGAAGACCTTGAAGCCGGAGCCTGCGAAATGCGCCGTCACCGCCTGCATCTTGATCGGGTTGCGCAGGTCCGGCTTGTCGGAGCCATACCAGCGGATGGAATCGCGAAAGGCGATGTGCGGGAATTTCTGCGTCACCGGCAGGCCTTGCCCAAATTCCTCGAAGACGCCGCGCAGCACGGGTTCAACCGCGTTGAACACATCCTCCTGCGTGACGAAGCTCATCTCGATGTCGAGTTGATAGAATTCGCCGGGGCTGCGGTCGGCGCGGGCGTCCTCGTCGCGGAAGCAGGCGGCGATCTGGAAATAGCGGTCGAAGCCCGACATCATGATCAGTTGCTTGAACTGCTGCGGCGCCTGGGGCAGCGCATAGAATTTGCCGGGATGAACCCGGCTCGGCACCAGATAGTCGCGAGCACCCTCAGGCGAGGAGGCGGTCAGGATCGGCGTCTGGAATTCGAAGAAGCCGCCCTCCTTCATGCGCCGTCTCAGCGAATCGATGATCGCGCCGCGCTTCATGATGTTCCGGTGGATGCGCTCGCGGCGCAAATCGAGGAAACGGTACTTGAGACGGATGTCCTCGGGGTACTCGGTGTCGCCGAACACCGGCAACGGCAGTTCGGCGGCCTGTGAATGGACCTCGATATTGGTTGCGAAGACTTCGATGAGCCCGGTGGGCAATTCGTGGTTCTCGGTGCCCGCCGGGCGCGGACGCGCCTTTCCGTCAACCCGCACAACCCATTCCGAACGCAGCTTTTCGGCCTGTTTGAAGGCGGGCGAGTCCGGATCGGCCACCACTTGCGTCAAGCCATAGTGATCGCGCAGGTCGATGAACAGCACGCCGCCATGATCGCGCACCCTGTGCACCCAGCCAGAAAGGCGTATGTCCTGCCCGGCATCACCATCGCGGAGCTGGCCACAGGTGTGGCTACGGTAGGCGTGCATGGTCCCTCACAATGTCAAAGCCGGATTCCGGCGCTACAGCGCATGCGAGGGCCGATTTGTCAAGGATGGGGGACGGCCTTGGCGCAGCGCCTACTGCCGGTCCAGCCACGGAAACAGCCGGCGCTTGCCCGTCTTGTTGGGGCTGTAGATCGTGGTGCCGCTGTCGAACAACCCGCCGCGCACGACGACCGTCGTATTCGCCATGCCGGTCTGCTGCACCAGCGCGAAGAGCTTGGCGGCGTTGCCGGGTTCGAGGCGGACGCAGCCGTGGGAGGCCCGGCGGCCGAGGCTCTTGACATGGAAGCTGCCATGAACGGCATGGCCCTGGGCGGTGAAAAAGATCGAATGCGGCATGGGCGCGTCGTCCCATTCCTTGGAGAAATGCTCCTTCTCCATGCGGAACGGCCGGTAGGTGCCGCTCGGCGTCTCATAGCCCGAAGCGCCAGTCGATACGGGCCATTTGAACTTGGTTGAGCCATCGAGCTCCACTGTGACCTTCTGGCTGACCTTGTTGATCGAGATCACCAGCCGCTTCTTCGCCATCACCTTCTTCACCACGGTTTTCTTGGGCGCGGGCTTCCTTGCGGCTGTTTTCTTCGGCGCCGGCTTTTTGGCGGTTGACGTTCCAGGCGGTGCCGCGGCCAGTGCCGGGGACGAGACCGTCAACCCCGCGAGGGCGAGCAGCAGTTTGCGGCGGGAGAGCATGGCGGAACCTCTTGGGGCATGAA
>JANPCA010000251.1:0-15638 GCA_031430715.1 Hyphomicrobiales bacterium
GGCTGACCCCACTCACCCGCGTCAACCCTCCAAGCATTGAATAGACGCCGATACCGTTGTTCTCCCGGAACTCAGTACTTGGAAGACTTGCGCCAAGGGTCTTGCCCCAGCCCTGACCAATCGGCATGCTCTCAGTGACGATCTCGCTGCGGGTAGGCAACGCCTTCGTCTGGCGAAACCCACCGAGGTCTACTCTCCTTTCATCAGGCGCTGCGGCGGATAACGAGGCGGCCGGCTATGGAGACAGAACGCCGTTTGCCGCCCTCCGCGAGCACTTCAATTGCGGCCGCGACCATGGCATCGAGCGGCTGCTCATAGGTGGTCAGCGCATAGGACGGGGCCGCCGCCATGTCGATATTGTCGTAGCCCACGAAGGCGAGGTTCTGGGGAACCCTGAGGCCGAATTCATATCTGGCGGTGTCCATGGCGCCGAGCGCAAGATTGTCGTTCTCGCACATCAGCACGTCGATGCGCGCGCCGGGCTTGGACATTGCGAGGAAATGCCGCATCGCCGCCTCGCCATCCCCGCGGTCATAGGTGCCAGCGCCCAGAACCGGCACATCCGCGATACCATGACGGGCCCAAAATCCGCGAAAATGTTCGCAGCGCGACACCAGGCTTTCCTGCGCCACGGGACCGGTCATGAAACCCGGCCGCCGGTAGCCGCGCGACCAAAGGTATTCGCAAATCCCGGCGATCGAGGCTTGCGTATCTGCGGTAATCGAGGGAACGGAATCGAGCGTTGTTTCGCGCGCCAGGATCAGCAGCGGCGTGCCAAGCTTTCCGACACGGGCGCGCTTGAGTATGGCATCCTGAAACGAATTGGCGAACAGGATGATGCCGTCGACCTGGCGCTGATAGGCATGAATCAGTGCGTCGTTCTGTTCGAGATCGCGGTTGATGTTGATGAGCATGAGCACCTTGCCCTTGGCTTGCAGCGCCAGGGACAGTTTTTCCAGCAAGGGCAGCTTGTGCAGATTGGCGAAGTCGTCAATCAGCACGGCCACCTGATTGGTGCGGTTGGTCGCCAGGCTGCGGGCCAGGAGGTTGGGGCGGTAACCGAGCTTGTCGGCCGCCTGCCTCACCTTGCGGCGGGTCTCATCGCTGATCGATCCGCTAGGGTCGAAGGCGCGGATGACCGTCCATTTCGATACCTCCGCCAAGTGGGCGACGGCGGCTGCGGTTACTCTCGTGGCCTTCATGGTTCCAGCATTCCCTGGATGTTTTGGAATTTTTGTTCCATTTGCCTTTGCGTTGAAACAAGTCTTGCAATTCACCGCGGATACGCTATGAACGTTGCACTGCTACCGGTAGCAAAAGCAACTGCTGCCTGCGCACGAAGCGGAAAATGGCGGAACTTCATGGGGTCACCTGGCCGATTTTCCGGTATAACGGGGCTTGTCATGGCCGCATGCTTCCGCAAGCCGTTCCAACGCGAAAACGGCCTTCGCGATGGATTCCGTCAGCGGCCGCCAACTGGGAGGATCTCCATGTCTATCGTCAAGAAATTACTGACCACCACCTGTCTTGCGGGTGCCATGGCACTTGCCATGCCCATGGCCGCGATGGCCTTCGATGCCGATCACAAGGAAGAGTGGAAGAACATCACCATTCTGTTCGTGCCGTGGTCGCAGTCGTCCAATTCCTTTTTCGAAGCGGTGGTCAACGGCGCCAAGGATGCCGCCGAGCAGCAGGGTGTGAAGCTCGACATCCAGTTCGGCGAGGAAGACCAGAAGAACCAGCTCGGCATTCTCGAGACCGGCATCGCCAATGGCGTCAACGGCATTGCGGTGAACGTCGCCGATGACGATGCTTACGATAAGCTGCTGTGCGACGCCGCCGCCAAGGGCATGCCGATCGTCACCTTCAACATCGACGATTCCAAGGGCGCCGATGGCCTGTGCCGCATGGCTTTCATGGGCCAGGACTTCGTCGAGACCGGCTACCTGATCGGCAAGCGCATGATCAAGGACCATGGCATCAAGAGTGGCGATCATGTGTTCACACCGGTCGAAGCCCCGCAGGCGACCTATGCCGTGCTCCGTCACGCCGGCGTCAAGAAGGCCATGGATGAAGTCGGCGCCACCACCGAAGTGCTCGGCACCGGCAACGACCATGCCCAGGCCCTCAACCTGATGACCCAGTATCTGCTCGGCCATCCCGACACGGATGCCGTGGTCGGCCTCGGCCAGACGCCGACCAGCCAGGCCATTCAGGCCATCAAGGACGCGGGCCTCAAGATTCCGGCGGGCGGCTTCGACGTGTCGCAATCGATCCTCGACAATATCAAGAATGGCGAGTTGACCGCCACGGTCGACCAGCAGCCCTACAGCCAGGGCTTCTACGCGGTGACGCAGTTGGCGCTGAGCATCAAGTACGGCCTCTACCCTTCGGAGATGGATACGGGCGGCCTCGGGCTGATCGACAAGACCAACTATCAGTTCGCCGAGAAGTGGGCCGGCCCGGTCCGCTGATTGCCGGCGCTTAAGTAAATGACCAGAGACTGGCGGGCCTGGTCCGGGCCGCCCGTGAACTTCTGTCGATTGCCGGAGGGTGCCATGTCCAACGTCCAGTCAAACCATATCCGAAAGGCGGTGGAGCAGCGCAACAGGCGTCCCCTGCCGCAGAAATTTCTCGACTGGATCCGCGACAATCCGGAAGGCGGCATCTTCATCATGTTCATCGTGGCGCAAACCGCGGCGATCGTTTTCGGCCTGCTGTTTCCAGAGCAATTCCGTTATCTCTTGCCAGCCAACTTCAACGTCGTCCTGAAATCGATCGCACCGCTTGGCATCATGGCGCTGGGGGTCGGCATCCTGATGATAGCCGGTGAGTTCGATCTGTCGGTCGGCGCGCTCTATTCGTTCACGGCCATCGTCTGCGCCACGCTCACCAATAATCTGATGGGTGACATCAACGCGGAAAACGCCAGCGCTCTGGCGCCTTTCATCGGCATGTTCGTTGCACTTGGTATCGGCAGCCTGGCAGGACTGGTGCATGCCTTCGTGACGCTCAAGTTCAATATTCCATCCTTCATCACGACGCTCGGCGCCATGCTGATCTGGAAGGGCGGCACGCTCCTCTATCACGGCGCCCGGGCCTTACGCTTCAAGCCGACGGAACCCTTCGCCACCATTTTCGGCGGCAATGTTCCTCTCTTTAACGAGTATTCCATTCATGCCTCGATGATCTGGTTCCTGATCTTCTGCGTGGTGTTTTATTACCTGCTGCATCACCACAGGCTCGGCAATCACTTCTACGCGGTGGGCGGCAACCGCAATGCCGCCGTGGCCATCGGCATCGATCCGGCGAGGACCAAATACATCGCCTTCGCCATTGCCGGCTTCATGGCGACGCTCTCCGGCATTGTCGCCGCGACGCGCGTCGGCTCGATCCAGCCGGGCGGCGGATTGGGCATGGAACTGCAGTCGATCGCCGCCTGCGTGATCGGCGGATTGGCGCTCAACGGCGGACGCGGCTCGATCCTCGGCATCCTGCTCGGCACGGCGCTCGTGTTCACCATCCAGGACGTGCTGCTGCTATTGCAGGCGCCCGCTTTCTACTTCGAGATGTTCGTCGGCACGATGATCGTCATCGCCGTCATCATGAATACCGCCATCCGCCGCGGCAAGGCTTAAGGGTAAACATCATGGCAAGTCTTCAGCACCCGAAGCCCACCGATCACCTCGCGGCCGATGCGCCGACAGCCGGCCTGAAGCCCACCGGAACGCCGCTCTATGAGGCGCGCGCCGTCACCAAGAAATATGGGTCATTCGTGGCCCTCGACAGGATGAACTTCTATATCGGTCACAATGAGGTGGTGGGGCTGCTGGGCGACAACGGGGCGGGCAAGTCGACGCTGGTCAAGATGATGTCGGGCATCAATCCGCCGACCTCGGGCGAGATTTTTGTCAACGGCAAGCCGGCGCAATTCAACAGCCGCGCGGATTCGGAGGCGGCCGGCATCGAGACCATCTACCAGGACATCGCGCTGGTCGATTCCATGTCGATCACCCGCAACATTTTCATGGGCCGCGAGATCACCAAACGCTTCGGCTTCATGGACCACAAGAAGATGGAAGATGTGGCGATCGAGATTCTCGGGAGCGCCGTGCAGATTTCCGGTATCGACGATCCAAGGAAGGAAGTGGGCTTTCTCTCGGGCGGCCAGAAACAGGCGGTGGCCATCGCGCGGGCCGTCCATTTCAAGCGCAACATCCTGCTGCTCGACGAGCCGACCTCGGCCCTTTCGGTGCGCGAGACCGAGCATCTGCTTGCTTACGTGCGCGACCTCAAGAAGGACGGAACCTCGAGCGTGCTGGTCACCCACAATCTCTATCACGCCTTCATGGTCTGCGACCGCTTCGTGGTGATGAGCCACGGCACAAAAGTGTTCGAGGCCAACAAGAAGGACACCACCATCGAGGAAGTGACGGACCACGTGATCCGCACCTGAAGAGGATGAAGCATGGCAATGCTCGGCAGTGACGATACCAAATATCCGCCAGCCAAGCGGCGGCTGCGCTTGGGGTTCGTGGGCGGCGGCCGTGGCGCCCTGGTGGGCGAATGGCACGCAACGGGGGCGCGGCTCTCGAACCGCTGGGAGATCGTGGCGGGTGCATTGTCGTCCACACCAGAGAATGCCAAGGCCTCGGGCGCCGACTGGATGCTGGCACCGGATCGCAGCTATTCCAGCCTGCACGACATGGCGGCGGCGGAAGCGCGGCGGCCGGATGGCATCGAGGCTGTCGTCGTCTGCACGCCGAATTTCCATCACTTCGAGGCCGCCGCCGCCTTCATGAAGGCCGGCATCGACGTGATCCTCGACAAGCCGATGACCACGACCGTCGCGGACGCGCTCGAACTCGTGCGGCTTCGGCGCGAGACCGGGGTGTTCCTTGGGCTGACCTATCCTTATACGTTTCTGCCGATGGTGCGGCAGGCGCGCCTGATGATCGCCGATGGCAAGATCGGTACTGTCCGGCAGGTGCTGGTCGAGTATGCCCAGGACTGGGCGACGGCGCCGGAAGATCCAAGTTTCAAGGGCGCGGTGTGGCGGCGGGATCCGAAGAAAGTCGGACGGGCCTCCGCCACCGGCGACATCGGCACCCACGCTTTCCATATGTTGAACTATGTGACCGGGCAGCCGGTGACCAAAGTGCGTGCCGACTTTCACGTCTGCGGGGCGCCCAAGAACATGGAAGACACCGTGTTCATGAACCTGCGTCTGGCCAATGGCGCGCCGGGATCGATTTGGATCACTCAAGCCGCACCCGGAAACTATTGCGGCTTGCGGTTCCGCGTCTTTGGCGAGAAGGGCGGTCTCGAATGGGACCAGGAGAAGCCCGAGTATCTGCGCTATAATCCGCTCAACGAACCCGAACAGATCATCGTGCGCGGCCATGGCTCGGGCATGTATAGGCAGGCCCAGCGCCTGGTCCACCTGCCGCGCGGCCATGGCGAGGCCCTGAGCGATGCCTGGGGCAATCTCTACACGGAACTGGCCATCGCCATCGCGGCGCGCCGTGATGGCGTCGCGTTGCCGGACGGATTCCTTGAACTTTCAACCGCCGAGGACGGAGCACGCGGTGTCAAGTTCATCGACGCCTGCGCCGACAGCCACGAGGCAGGCGGCGTGTGGACCGACTGCTGGATCGATCCTTGAGGAGACACCGATGACCCGAAAGAAACCAACCCTCGCCGGCATCCGCGCCAACAAGGGCAAGTACCAGTACTCGAAGCTGCATGTCGATACCTGGGACGAAATCATCGCGGCGGAGGCGGCGGGGATCGACATGCTGTCGGTACCGCCCGAGTTCCTGACCAGTCCGCGCTTCCGCGAGGTGGCACCCACGGCCTTCGCCTTTGCCGGCCTGTCGCTCTATGACCACGAGGGATCGCCCGACGGTTTCCTGCGCTGGGGCTACGCCATGATGCGGGCCGGGGCCGATGCGGTCTATTGCCCGACATCGTACTCGACCATCCGGCGCATGGCCGACGAAGCCATTCCAGTGATCGGCCACGTTGGCCTCATTCCCTCCAAGTGCGCGTGGACGGGCGGCTTCAAGGCCGTCGGCAAGACCGCCGAAAGCGCCATGATGATCTGGGACATGGTGAGGAGATACGAGGACGCCGGCGCGTTTGGCGCCGAGATCGAGGTGGTGCCGCCGGAGATCGCCAGCGAGATCTCGCGGCGCACCTCGCTGTTCATGATCTCCATGGGGGCGGGAACAGGTTGCGATTGCCAGTATCTCTTCACCTGCGACGTGCTGGGCGAGACCGTGGGCCATATCCCGAAACATGCCAAGGTCTACCGCAGTTTCGCGGCCGAGCGCGCCAGGCTGCAGCAGGAACGCATCGCGGCGTTCAAGGAATATCACAACGACGTCCAGACCAGCGCCTTCCCGGAAGAGTCACAGGTGGTGAAAGCGCTGCCGGGCGAAGTGGAAAAGTTCAGGGCGATGCTGGCCAAGGCTGGCCGCTGAGCGGATTATTCAAGGACGGGCCGAGGAGGCAGAATCATGGACGAGACGAAATACGGCAAGCGCGACAAGGCCGGCCATTGGCGGCCCTTCGAGGCCATCGCATATCCGCAGGTGTTCATGTGGCCCGCCAGGCCGCTGGCCATTCTCAAATGGATTCCGTCCTACCTCTTTCCGTGGAACGCCATCTATGCCGCCCTGGCGGTGCTGATCTGGATCTATCTGACGCCTTCGCTCGACACCATGAAGTCGTTATCATGGGACTGGATCGCCTTCATCCTGGTGCGCAACTTAGGCCTGGTGCTGGCCTTCTTCGGGGCTTACCATCTCAGGCTCTACATTCAGAAAGCGCAAGGGACACGTTTCAAGTTCAACGCCAAATGGCCCGATAGGGGCAACCCCGTTTTCATGTTCGGCAATCAAACGGCCGACAACATGTTCTGGACGCTCGCCAGCGGCGTTCCCATCTGGACGGCCTATGAAGTCTTGACCCTGTGGCTGTTCGCCAATGGCCATATTCCGATGCTCACCTGGGAAACCAATCCGCTCTGGTTCGTGATCCTGCTGCTGCTGATCCCCTTGTTCCGCGAGGTGCATTTCTATCTCGTGCACCGCATGATCCACTGGCCGCCTTTGTATAAGTACGTGCACAGCCTGCATCACAACAACATCAATCCCGGCCCATGGTCCGGCCTGTCGATGCACCCGGTCGAGCACCTGTTCTATTTCTCGGGCGTCATTCTGCACTGGATCGTGCCGTCGCATCCGGTCCATGGGCTGTTTCATCTGGTGCATCTGGGGCTCTCGCCGGCGGGCGGCCATACGGGTTATGAGCGCATCCTGGTGGGTGAGGACAAAAGCTTCGACAGCCATTGTTATGCCCACTACCTGCATCACAAGTATTTCGAATGCAACTATGCCGACGGTGCCTTGCCGCTTGACCGCTGGTTCGGCAGCTTTCATGACGGCACCGACGGTGCCCAGGAGGCGATGAACCGGCGCTTCATGGAACGTCACGCGAAGAAGGCGCGAACCTGACATGACTGCGTGAAAGCGGCTTTTCCCCGATGCGCCGGCATGCGATTGTCGGGTCATGCAAGCCGTCACGCTCAATGGCATAAGCCTACATTATCGCTGGTCGCCGGCCCCGGCGGCGGAGCAGACCATCGTCTTCGTCAATTCCCTGGGGACTGACTTCCGGATTTGGGACGGGGCCGCCACCGGGATCGGCGGCCGCGCCTCGATCCTTGTCTATGACAAGCGTGGTCACGGGCTTTCGGACCTTGGGCCGGTGCCCCATGCAATGGCCGATCACGTCGGTGATCTCGAGGCATTGATGGACCATATGGGCCTGGGGCCCAGCATAATCTGCGGTCTTTCGGCCGGCGGAATCATCGCACTCGGCCTGGTGGCGCGGCGGCCCGATCTGGTGACGGCACTGGTGCTTTGCGGCACGGCGCCGAAGGTCGGTACGGAGGAGTCCTGGAACGAGCGCATCGGCGCGGTCACGCGGCATGGACTGGACCAGATCGCCGATGCCGTGCTGGCCCGCTGGTTCACGGGCGCCTTTCGGGAGGACGGAAACCCGGGCTTCGCGATGGCGCGCAACATGCTGCTGCGCCAATCGCCCGCCGGCTACACGGCGACCTGCGCCGCCATCCGCGACACGGACTACACGGCGGTCGCGGCGGGCTTGCGGTTGCCGGTGCTGTGCATGGTGGGCGCCGAGGACGGCGCCACGCCGCCGGCCCTCGTCGAGGCCATGGCGGGGATCATTCGCGGCAGCCGGTTTCATGTCCTCGATGGTTGCGGCCATATGCCTTGCATCGAGCGTCCGGAGCGCGTCACCGCCTTGATCCTCGCCTTCATGGACCAGATCGAAGATGGTGCTGCCGGAGTGGTGTCCAGCTAAAGCCGGCCGCCGATGGGCATGACGGGAGCGCCTCCGGCGCCTATTGACTCTGGTCTCCGATGCAATAAACATACAGGACTAGACATGTCTTTCAGACAGGACTGAAGCGATGGTGCGAAGGGCCGTCCTCACCCGCGCCGATCCAGGTCAGGCCAAGCCCGAGCGGGTGGCCATGGCGCTGGAGCGTGATATCCGCTCCGGTAAGCTCTCTTTCGGCGACCGGCTGCAGAGCGAGAACGAGCTGGTCGAGCGCTTCGCGGTGAGCCGCGCGACGGTGCGCAAGGGTCTTGAAGCGCTGGCCTTCAAGGGCCTCATCACCACACGCATGGGAATCGGTTCCTTCGTGGCCTTCGACGGTCAGATCATCGATAACGCGCTGGGCTGGACCCGGGCATTGGCGGGCCGCCATAAGGAAGTCGAAACCCGGGTATTGAGGATCGAGATCGTCACCGACGCCAAGCTGGCGCGCGAACTGAAACAGGACGCGGCGGTATTCATCGCCATCGACCGCATCCGGTCGATCAAGGGCCGGGTGGTTTCGATCGAGCGCAGCCGGGTACCCTATCTGCCGGAACTCGAGCAGGTGCCCTTGCGTGGTTTGACCGGCGGATCGCTGTCGGAGACCCTGCGCGAGGCGAGACTCGCCGGCCACAGCGGCGAGGAGCGCGCCGGTATCGAATGTCTGTCGGCGGGCGATGCGGCACTGGTGAAAGTGCCGGCCGGAACGCCATTCCTGCGCACTTGGCGGCTGGTGCGCGCCGCCGATGGCCGCCTCATCGAATGCGTGGTGAGCCTGCTTGATCCTGAGCATTTCACCTTGCATCTGGAGTTCTGATGGCCATCCCGCCCGCCCTGGACCTGAGCTTCGACCGGGCCATGGGGGCACTGCTGGGCGTGGCCATCGGCGATGCCATGGGGATGCCGTCGCAGACCCTTGGCCGCGAGCAGATCCGCGCCCTCTATGGCCATATCTCGGACTTCGTGGGAGCCCATGCCCGGCATCCGGTGAGCGGCGGGATGCGGGCGGGCACCATTACCGACGATACCGAACAGAGTCTGCTGCTGGCCCGTCAATTGATCGAGAATGTTGGCCCTTTCGACGAGCAGCGCTGGGCACGGTCCTTGCTGGACTGGGAACGGGAAACCCACCGGCGCGGTGTCAACGACTTGCTCGGTCCTTCGACCAAGCGCGCCATCGATGCCCTGCTGCGCGGCGTTCCGGCCAGCGAGACGGGCCGCCTCGGCACCACCAACGGGGCGGCGATGCGCATCGTACCGGTGGGGATTGCGATGGCGCTCGAGCCCTTGACGCGATTTGTCGATGCGGTGGTGGAGACCTGCCGGGTCACGCACAATACATCCGAGGCCATCGGTTCGGCCGCGGCGGTCGCCGCCGTGGTCAGCGCGGGCATCGATGGCATTTGCTTCGAGGACGCGCTGCCCGTGGCGCTGGCGGCGGCGCGGGCCGGTGAACTGCGGGGCACCGCGGCGGCCGCGGGATCCATTTCGGAGCGGATCGGGCGGGCGCTCGATCTGGCCTTGCGGGAGAATGCCGGCCGTATCGCGGAAGAAATCGGCACCAGCGTTGCCGCCATCGAATCCGTGCCCATGGCCTTCGCGGTGGCGCGGCTGGCTTCGGGCAATGTCTGGGACGCGGCTGTCCTCAGCGCCAATATCGGCGACGACACGGATACCATCGGCGCCATCGCCTGCGGCATGGCGGGCGCCTGCGGCGGTGTGGCGGTACTGCCCGAAGACAAGGTGAGATTGGTTGCCAGCGTGAATAATCTCGATCTCGAACCTCTGGCGCGCGGTTTGCTTTCGCGCCGCGCTGCGGGACGGTTCGCATGACGGGCGGCCTGCTGCAGATGTCGGGGGTGGTCGTCGATCTGGTGCATCCGGTCGATCACCTGCCGTGTCCGGGCGAGGAGGTCGAGGCGCGTGGCATCTTGATCAGTGCGGGCGGTGGCTTCAATGCCATGGCGGCGGCGCGGCGCTCAGGGATTGACGTTACCTATGGCGGCAGCATCGGCACCGGGCTTTTCGCGGACATCGCCTATAGCATGATGACGGCCGAGGGCATCACGGTCGCGGCGCAAGGGCGGCGCGCCATTGACCAGGGAACTTGCGTGGTGCTGGTCGACGGGAGCGGCGAACGCAGCTTCATTTCCCACCATGGGGCGGAACGGCAGATCGATTCGCGGGAGCTCGATGCCCTCGGTGTCTCCGGCTTTGCCTGGATTTTGCTGACTGGCTATTCGCTTTTCAAGGAAGAAAGCGCCAGGGCCTTCGTCCCCTGGCTCCGGACGTTGCCCCGAGGCCCGCGTTTCCTGTTCGACCCCGGGCCGGTCATTGCCAAGGTTACGGAAACCCATCTCTCCGCCGCCCTGCTGCGCGCCGATTGGATCAGCGCCAACCGGAGCGAGGCAAAGGTGCTGACCGGCAGCGATGAACCCGCCCAAGCGGCGCAAGTTCTTTCGAAGGGCCGCGAGGGCGCGCTGGTCCGTTCCGGTGCCGAGGGCTGCTGGCTTGCGCTGTCGGGTGGTCCGGCACGCCATGTTGCGGGTTTTGCCGTCGACGCCGTGGACACCAACGGGGCGGGCGACACCCATGACGGCGCCTTCATCGCGGCGTGCTGTCACGGTCTTGTACCGCATGATGCCGCCATCTTCGCCAATGCCGCCGCAGCACTTTCCACGGCGAGCCGGGGACCGGCCACGGCGCCGGGATTCGGCGAGGTTCAGGCCTTTCTCAAAGTCCATGCCAGCCGTGCATGATCGAACGCAACCGGGCGCGCAATGCCGCTCACAACAGGGAGAAGTAAAATGACGGGAATGAACAGACGGTTTGTCCTGGGCGCGATCAGCGTGATGGCGCTTTCGATTTCGGCGGGCTTGGCCCAGTCCGCCGAAATCCGCGTGCTCAACTGGCAGGGCTATGGCTCGGATGAGGCCTGGGCGGTGGAGGCCTTCGCGGCGAAGACCGGCAACACGGTGGTGCATGACTATTTCACCTCCGAACAGGAGATGCTGACCAAGCTCCGCACCAATCCCGGTGCCTATGATGTCGTGCTGATCAATTCGGCCTTCACGGGCCAAGCCAAGGCTGAAGGCCTGATCGCCAAGATCGATACCTCGGATATGCCCAACGTGAAGGACTTGGCCCCCAACATGGGCCAGAACGCCGATCTGGCGCCGGGTGGTGAAGTCTATGGCGTGGCCTGGACCTGGGGCGTCACCTCGGTCACCATCAACAAGGATATGGTCAAGCCCGCGCCCGACTCGCTCGCCGTGCTGTGGGATGCGCAATACGCGGGCAAGGTCTCGATCCGCGACGATGGCGTCGAAGCCGTGCAGATCGCGGCGCTCGCCACCGGACAGAGCATCAACGACATCAAGGATATGGAGGCGGTGAAGGGCAAGCTCAAGGCGCTGATGCCGCAGGTCAAGGCCTTCTGGTCGTCGGAAAGCGACTGGAACCAATTCTTCGCGGCGGGCGATTTCGTGGTCTCGACCTTCTGGAGCGGCGGCGCCGGGCGCTCGGCGTCCAAGGGCCTGCCGGTGCAATTCGTGGTGCCCAAGGAAGGGGCGCTTGGCTGGCTCGACGGATTGTCGATCCCCGCCACATCGAAGAATCCGGAAGCGGCGCGGGCCTTCATCAATTACATGATCGATCCGGAATTCTATGTGAAGTGGGCGGCCAGCGGCGCACCGTCATCCGCCAACAACAAGGCGGCGGCCGCACTTCCCGATACCGACTTCAACAAGGTGACACTGGGCGATCCGGCGGTGGTGGCGCGCGTGCAATTCATGCAGCCGCTTTCGGATGAGACGCGCAAGGCCTATCTCGAACTCTGGCAGGATATCAAGACCGCGCAATAGGAAGATGGCCGGCGCGGGGCAATCGCAGGTACTGCGGGCAGGCGCTCTGCTGGCGCCGGCCTATGTCTGGCTGACGGTGGCGATCTTCCTGCCGCTGTCGGCCATGCTGTTCTTCAGCTTTCTTTCGGCGGCCCCCTTCACGAATGCCGATTGGCACCTGACGGCGGATAACTACACGGCTTTCTTCGCGCGCAGCCTCTATCCATACTTGCTTGGCCGCTCGCTGCTGCTGGCGGCCGTTGTCACCTGTCTTTGCGTTTTGATCGGTTACCCTTGCGCCTATGTGCTGGCCAAGCAGATCAAGGGCCGCTCGCGGGAGGCGCTGTTCCTGCTTATCATCCTGCCGTTCTGGAGCAACAGCCTGGTGCGCATCTTCTCCTGGGCGATCGTGCTGCGCGGCAACGGTATCCTGGACCATGCGCTGAAGGCGCTGCTGCCCTTCGACGTCTCCGTCAATCTCATGTTCAGCTACACCGCCGTGGTGATCGGCCTCGTCCATTCCTATCTTCCCTACGTCATCCTCACCTCCTATCTGGCACTGGAGGCGATCGACGACAGCCTGATCGAGGCGGCGCGGGTGATGGGAGCGCCAATGAGAACCATCCTTGCACGGATCATTCTGCCGCTGTCGCTGCCAGGGCTGGCTTCTGGCGCGGTGCTGATCTTCGTGCCGGTGGCCGGATCGTTCATGGAGCCGCGCATCCTCGGCGGCCGCAGCGGCACATTCTACGGCACGGTGATCGAGGACCAGTTCGTGGCGGTGTTCAACTGGCCGCTCGGTGCGGCGCTGTCTTTCATTCTCCTCGCGGTGGTGCTGGTCATCCTGGGGATCGCGGCGCCATTGCAGCGGCGGGCGCAATGATGCGGACATCCCTGCTCATCGGCCGTTCCTATGTGGGGCTGGTCCTGTTCTTTCTCTACGCGCCCATTCTGGTGATGGCCCTGATGTCGTTCAATGCCTCCGAATTCTATGCGCTGCCGATCCGCTTCACGCTCGGATGGTATGAGAAGCTCTCGGGCAATCAGGAGATCCTGCGCTCCGCCTGGCGTAGCCTGTGGACCGCCATGGCGGTGACGGCAATTGCCACGCTGCTCGGCACGGCGGCGGCCATCGCGCTGTTCCGCTACGAGTTCCCGGGGAAAACAGTCCTGCAGGCGATGCTGTTCCCGCCCATTGCCATCCCCTGGTTGATCGTCGGCACGGCGATGCTGATCTTCTTTTTCTGGGTGGGCATCGGGCGCGGCACGCCGGCCGTCATCCTGGGCCACGTGGCGCTGGCACTGCCTTATGTGATCGTGGTGGTCACGGCCCGCCTGAAGACCTTCGACCGGCAGCTCGAAGAGGCGGCGCGCTCGCTTGGCGCCAGCGCCTGGCAGGTGACACGTCTGGTGACGCTGCCGTGGATTTCCTCCGGCGTGGTGGCGGGCGCCCTGTTCGCCTTTGCCGTGTCCTTCGACCAGTTCGTCGTTTCCTATTTCCTGGCCGAGCCCGGCGATGCCACTTTGCCGGTGATGATCTACACGGCGATCCGCAAGGGCTTCACGCCGGAGATCAATGCCATCTCGACGATCATTATCGCCATTTCCATGGCGGTGATGCTGCTGGCCTCGCGCCATTTCAAGTTCGGAGGACAACGCTGATGGCCGAGGTGCGGGTCAGGAACCTCAAGCTCATGTATGGCACGGCGAAGGCCCTCGACGATGTGTCTCTGGATTTCCCCGATGGCCAGTTCTTCGGACTCCTGGGGCCCTCGGGCAGCGGCAAGACCACGCTGTTGCGCTGCATCGCGGGCTTCATCTTCGCGCAGTCGGGAAGCGTCAGCATCGGCGGTGAGGCGGTGGACCTTGTGCCCGTCGAGAAGCGCCAGGTCGGCATGATGTTCCAGAACTATTCGCTATTTCCCAACATGAGTGTCGCGGAGAATATCGGTTTCGGACTGCGCGTCAGGAAGGTTCAATCCAGCGAGGCAAAGCGCCGGGTCGGAGAAGCGCTCGACCTGGTGCAACTGTCCAACCTCGGTGGCCGGCGCCCGCATCAGCTGTCCGGCGGACAGCGCCAGCGCGTCGCCCTGGTGCGGGCCATCGTCACAAGGCCGCGCGTGCTGCTGCTCGACGAGCCCTTAAGCGCACTCGACAAGGCCTTGCGCGTCGACATGCAGATCGAGTTGAAGCGCATTCAGCGCGAGGTCGGCATCACCACGATCTTCGTTACCCATGACCAGGAAGAGGCGCTGACGCTGAGCGACCGCATCGGCATCCTGAAGGACGGGCGGCTCATCCAGGAAGGGCCGCCGCAGGAGGTTTATCACGCGCCCATCGACCGCTTCACGGCGGCGTTTCTGGGCGACGCCAATTTTCTCGACGGCACGGCGGAAGGCCAGGGACTGCGGCTTGGCGATGGGTCTCTCATCGCCTGGCCGAAAGGGGCCGTGCCGCGAGCGATGCACCCGGTGCTCGCCGTGCGGCCCGAGGCCGTCGCCATCTCCCTCTCGGAACCCGGAGCAAGCATGTCGCGGGTCAAGGGCCATCTCGAACAGGTGATCTTCGCCGGACCCACCGCGACCTGTCTGGTGCGGGTCAACGGAAAGGTCTTCAAGGTGCTGGCCAAAAATCAGGAGCTGGAGGGTTTACCGGCCGCCGGTGCAGTCTGGTTATCGTGGCATGCCAATCGCGGCATGGTGCTCGATCGGGAAATGTGAGGGCAGAGCTCCAAGTGGATCGGGTCTGTCAAAGGGTATAGGGTTGAGCGGCCGGCAAGATGCTCCAGAAGGCGCATCACCAGCAGCTTAAGGGGGAACGCATGGATATTGTTGGTATCATCTTTCAACTCGCCGCCGGCGTGGCCGGCGGCAACGCCGTGGGTTCGGTGCTGAAGAAAGCCAGTCTCGGATCGACGGGCAATTCGATTGCCGGGGCCATTGGCGGCGTGATCGTGGCGCAGATCATTCAACGCGTGACGGGTGTTGCCGTCTCGCCGGATGCGGCTGCCGCGGCAGTCTCGAACTTTGACGCCGCCAGTCTGCTCAAGAGCATCATCGGCGGCGGCGCGGGCGGCGCCATCCTGACGGCCATCGTCGGCATGATCAAGAATCGCTGACCGGCTCGGGCGGACGTCTTTCGCAAGCCCGGCTTAACGAAAGACGTCCGCATATTGCTTGCGCAATTGCGCCTTCTGTACCTTGCCCATGGCGTTGCGCGGTAATTCGCCGAGAGTGAAGATGCGCTTCGGCACCTTGAATTTTGCAAGGGTTCTTGAAAGAGCGGCGATCATGTCCGCTTCGCCGGGTAATGATGCCTTGGCGGTCACTATGGCAAGCACGCCTTCGCCGAAGTCCGGATGGGGCACGCCGATGACGGCGGATT